>CAVHNN010000003.1:0-90760 GCA_963637465.1 Paludibacteraceae bacterium | reverse complement strand
CGTAACAAGGTAGCCGTACCGGAAGGTGTGGCTGGAACACCTCCTTTTTGGAGCGCTGCTCCGACATCCTAGAGACGCTCTGGCGGTTCACGAGGCCGGTCGCCTTGTCTTGTCTTTCATTATTTATATAGGCTCGTAGCTCAGTTGGTTAGAGCGCCACACTGATAATGTGGAGGTCCGCGGTTCAACTCCGCGCGGGCCTACGTGCGGGGGTATAGCTCAGTTGGTAGAGCACCTGCTTTGCAAGCAGGGGGTCAAGAGTTCGAATCTCTTTATCTCCACTTTTTCATTAGCATTAAGTTTATAAAAGAGGGCGACCGGTGTTTCCGGTCGCCCTCTTTTTGTGTCAAACTCTCCCCTACTCCTTGTTGGTCTTGTGCTTGAGCACTTCGGCGTCGATATAATAGACGGTCTGCTCGGCGAGGTTGTTGATGTGATCCCCGGCCCTCTCAAGCTTTCGGAAAAGGGCGGAGACCTCCAGACAGAGCCTTACGCTCTGAGGATGCGCCGTGGCATAATCCGTCAGTTTGTCAAGGGAGGTGCGGTTTAGCTCATCGATGGCGTCATCGCGCCCGAAGACCGACTTGGCCATCTCTATGTCACGGTTCTTAAGGGCATTGTACACGGTGGAAAGCATATCGAGAACCATATCGTACATCTTCAGCAGCCCCATCTGCGAGATGAGATCCTTTGCCGTGGAGTCCACTTCATTGCGCACGACAAAGCGCGCAATCCCCTCGGCGTAATCGCCGAGACGCTCAAGGTTGTTGGCGATATTGAGCATCGCAAGCGAGAAACGCAGATCAATGGCCACCGGATTGTACAGGGCGATGAAATCCTCGATGTCGCTGTCTATCCTGAGTTCAAAGGAGTTCACCCTCTTCTCCCTGCCGATTACCGCCGCCGCAAGGTCGCGGTCGCCGCCAAGCACAGCGGTGCGGGCGTTTTCGAACTGTTTCTGCACCAGTTCCCACATATCATTCACTTCCTGCTTTATAATCTGAAGCTCGTTTTCTACGAATTTTACCATAATTTACAATTGATTTATAATCAAACGTTTCAACCCACGAACCACGCGAAGGCACCAGTACCCGCGCGGGGGATGCTCCGTTAACCGAAGCGTCCGGTGATATAGTTCTGCGTCGCCTCTTTCTGGGGGTTGGTGAAAATTTTCTTGGTGTCGTCATATTCCACCATCTCGCCAAGGTAGAAGAATGCGGTGCGCTTGCTGACACGGGCCGCCTGCTGCATGCTGTGGGTCACGATGACCACGGTGGTCTTGCCGCTGAGTTCACAGATGAGCTCCTCGACCTTGGAGGTGGAGATCGGGTCGAGAGCCGAGGCAGGCTCGTCCATCAGCAGGACGGACGGCTCCACAGCCATGGCCCTGGCGATACAGAGCCTCTGCTGCTGACCGCCGGAAAGGTCGTAGGCCGACCTTTTGAGCTTGTCCTTGACTTCATTCCAGAGAGCGGCCCCCTTGAGAGCTTCCTCAACCTTTTCATCTATCAGCCGCTTGTCCCTGATTCCGTTGACTCTCAGGCCGTATGCCACATTCTCGTAAATGCTTTTCGGGAAAGGGTTCGGCCGCTGGAACACCATGCCGACGTTGCGCCGGAGAGCGTCCACGTCCACGTTCCTGTCATAGATGTCATTCCCGTCCATCAGCACCTGACCCTCCAGATGAGTATCCGGAATCAGGTCGTTCATCCTGTTGAAGAGCCGCAGAAAGGTGGATTTGCCGCAGCCGGACGGGCCGATGAACGCCACCACCTCCCCTTCGGGGATGTCGATGCTTATGTTCTTGAGTGCGTGGAACTTTCCATAATAAAAGTTCACATCGCGGGTTACTATCTTGTTTTCCATCTAAGAATTTTTTTCGAAGTGTCTGCGAATCACCCCGGCAGTGAGGTTCATCAGCAGGACGATGACTATCAGCACAAAAGCGGTGCCGTACGCTATGGGCATCTGCGCATCTATGTCCGTGCCGCTCGTGGCAACGACATACAGGTGGTACGGCAGAGCCATACACTGGTCGAAGACGCTGTGGGGAAGCTTCGGCAGGAAGTATGCCGCACAGGTGAAGAGGATAGGAGCCGTCTCGCCTGAAACCCTCCCGAGAGAGAGGATGAGTCCCGTCATCACGCGCGGCATCGACATCGGCAGCAGCACTTTCCAGATGGTCTGGAACCTGGTGGCCCCGAGCGCCATGGAGCCTTCGCGGAAACTGTCCGGAATACTCTTGAAGGCTTCTTCAGTGGTGCGGATGACTATCGGAAGCGCGAGAAGAGCGAGGGTCAGGGAACCTGCCAGTATGCTGTCTCCGAAGCCCAGACGGTTGACGAAGAACGCCATGCCGAAAAGCCCGAAGACTATTGACGGGATGCCGGAGAGGTTGTTGGTCATCATCCTTATGAAGTTGACCAGCGCGCCCTTGGGGGCATATTCGTTCATATATATGCCGCTTATGACCCCGACCGGGAAGGCGAAAAGCGCGCTGCCCAGCATAAGGCAGAGAGTGCCGACTATCGCCGGCATTATGCCGCCGGAGGTCATCCCGTCGGTCGGAGACTCGCTGAGGAACGACCAGCTGATCACTCCCGCGCCCTTGACGAGGATGAAGCCGAGAATAAGAAAAAGTATCGCGACCACCAAGACGCTCAAGAGCTTGAAAGAGCCCAGCACCAGCGTCTGGATGCGACGGCGGCGCACAGAGCAGGATTTGCTGAATTTGATCATATTCAATGGCTTCTGTTTTTGTTGCGTATCGAGACTATCTCAACGCAGGAGTTGATTATCAGAGTGATGAAGAAGAGGATGACGCCCAGCAGGAAGAGGGCTTCGTAATGGGCTCCACCGGAGGGAGCCTCCCCCAGCTCGGCGGCTATCGTCGCCGGGATGGTGCGCAGAGGGTCGAGGATGCTGTGCGGAATCACTGCGGCATTGCCGGTAACCATCAGCACCGCCATCGTCTCCCCTACCGCCCGGCCTATCCCCAGAACCGCCGCCGAGGTGATCCCGGATATGGAATATGGCATGACGACCTTGAATATGGTCTGGAGCCTCGTGGCGCCAAGAGCGAGACTGGCTTCCCGCATCGCCCTCGGGCAGCTGCGCAGGGCATCCTCCGACACGGTGATGATGGTCGGGAGTGCCATTATCGCAAGGACCAGACTGCCCGCAAGTCCGGACTCGCCGACGGGAAGGTTGAAAGTACGCTGAAGAAGCGGCACTATCACGGCCAGGCCGAAAAAGCCATAGACGACGGACGGGATGCCGCCGAGAAGCTCAATGACAGGTTTGAGCAGTTTGCGGATCTTCTCCGGAGCGCACTCCGCCATATAGATGGAGACCGCCAGACCGAAAGGCAGGGCTATGAGAATCGCAAAGAAACTCACCCACAGCGTTCCCCAGACAAGAGGCAGGATACCGAACACCGGGGCCGGAGTCGCGGTAGGATACCATTCATCTCCGAGAAAAACGTCCCCGGCGCTGACCGTCCCCTCCGACATCACGCGGATACCCCCGGCCCCTTCGAGAAGCGATGAGGGGAGAAACGCCACGATGCCGGGATTCTCCGCCACCTGACGGGCGATGCACTCGGGGGCGCGTTCATACTGCGCGCCCAGCTCCCCGGGAGAATAGAGCTTCTCAAGATCCGAGAGACGCAGTATCACTATCTGCTCGTCCGCTCCTCCGAATTCCTTCCAATTGGTGATGTCCTCATCGAAAATCCGTTTGAGCTGCTGCGCGCTGAGCCCCGATACGGGATTGGAAGGGTTGACGACCACCGAGTAGCCGTCCTCCACGACATTCTTGCGGAAGAGTCCGGCGGCTTCCCCGAAGAGGAAAATGATGATCAGGAGAATCACGATGCTCGTCGTGAACCCACCGACGGTGAAAACCCACCTTGCAACTTTGTCGATTATTCTTTTCATCTTGGAATAAATCCGATTTCAAGCATTTTTTCATGTGCCTGCGGCGAACGGACGAACTCCAGAAACGGAGCCACCGCGGAGGCAGACGCCCGGTCATAATAGTAGTACAGAGGCCGCACGACGGGATACTGCCCGTCAGTTGCGGTCTGCACCGACGGGGCGACGAAATGCTCTCCCCCGTCATAAGAGACTGCCAGCGGCTTGACATACTTGTTGAGATACGCCAGCCCCACGTAGCCTATGGCTCCCCGTGTCTGGCGCACGGACTGTATCACCGCGCCCGTGGCGGGCATCGACAGGACTCCCGCCGCATAGTTTTTGTCGTGCAGGACGCTCTCCTTGAAAAACTCGTAGGTTCCGGAGGATGTCTCCCTTGAATACACGATTATCTTCAGATCAGGCCCTCCGACCTCTTTCCAATTAGTGATTTTGCCGCGAAAAATCTGCTCCAGCTGCTCTCTTGTCAGCTCACCGACGGGATTGGAAGGGTTCACTATCACGGCCAGCGCATCCCAGGCCACGATGGCCTCGCAGAGTTCACGCCCGGCCTTTTTCATCTTCAGCTTCTCGGTGAACTTGATGCTGCGGGAAGCCATCGCTATGTCAGTAGTCCCTTCAAGGAGAGCCGATATCCCCACTCCGCTGCCTCCGCCGGTCACCGTCACCAAGGCTTTCTGATTGCTGTCCATGAACATTTCCGAAAGTGCCTGGGTGAGAGGCAGAAGCGTGTCGCTGCCCTTGATTTTCTGTCCTGCTGACGGATGCGTGCAGGCAAGGACGGCCGCGACTGCGATTATTGGCTTGAGTTTCTTCATTTCGGCGGCAAATCTAAACCTTGATATTAAACTTGAAGTTACGCCGATGTTACATTTTCATTAAATCCGCCCGCCCGGGTCTTTTTCTTTCTACGATTGCTAACTTTGCAATATGCAAAACAAGATATCTCTCTGGCAGCTGTTTCTGATATTCTTCAAGATGGGGGCGTTCACCATAGGTGGCGGATACGCCATGATCCCATTGATAGAGAAGGAATTGACAAGCCGCAATCTGATCGGAAAAGAGGATCTGGACGACGTGATAGTGCTCGCGCAGAGCGCCCCGGGGCTGCTCGCCGTCAACATGGCCATCTACACGGGCTACAGGCTCGGGGGCCTCAGGGGGAGCATGGTCTGCGCCCTGGCGGCGGTGCTGCCGTCGTTTGTCATCATCCTGCTCATCGCGATGGTGTTCACCAGCTTCAAGGACGACCCCGTCGTGGCGCGCATCTTCCAGGGCGTGAGGCCGGTGGCCGTGGCGTTGATACTTGTCCCGGCGGTGAACATGGCCCGGCAGGGCTGCCACAAGCCGTGGGCATGGCTCCTGTGCGCGGGCACGCTCTTCGGGGTGGCGTTTCTCAAGATTTCCCCGATATGGTTCATACTCGTGACGATTGCCGCCGCAACCGGGATTTCATCCGTCTCCTATAAGCACAAAAGACAATGATTGAACTTCTCTGGCAACTGTTTTCGACTTTTTTCATCATCGGCCTGTTCAACTTCGGCGGAGGCGGGGCCATGCTCTCGCTCATCCAGGCCCAGGTGGTCACCGAACACGGCTGGCTGACGGAAAAGGCATTTACGGACATAGTGGCGATTTCCCAGACCACCCCGGGCCCGATAGGCGTCAACTGCGCCACTTACGTGGGCTTTCAGGTCCTGCACGACAGTGGCTGCAGCAACTTCGTCTCGGTTCTGGGTTCCGCAGCCACCACCCTGGCAATAGTGCTGCCCTCGTTCCTCGTGTTCTTCGCCATCATACGCATATTCAACAAGTTCCACCAGCATCCGGTGTTCGTCTCCGTGATGGGGGCGCTGCGCCCTGCGGTTGCCGGAATGATAGGGGCAGCGGCACTGGTGCTGATCGTGGGGATTTCGTGGAACGGCGGGAATCTCTCGATGCACATCCTCGAGGACAACTTCCCCGACTGGAAGGCCTGGGCCCTGTTCGCGGTGTCCTTCCTTCTCTGCTACACCAAAAAAGCAGGGCCCATCACCCTTCTGATAGCCTCCGCTGTCATAGGATTTCTGATATACTGATATCTTGGCAGAGAAATTGCGGTAAAGGCAAAAAATTGTTATTTTTGTAAGTTATCTAATCACATCATAGCACAATGGCAAATGTTGTAATAATGCCCAAGCAGGGCCAGTCGGTCGAGAGTTGTATCGTCACCGAATTCAAGAAAAAACCAGGAGACAAGGTCGCTGTAGGCGACATCCTTTTCAGTTATGAGACGGACAAAGCCTCATTCGACGAGGAATCAAAATTCGAAGGCACCGTACTCGCGTGCTTCTTCAATGACAATGACGAAATCCCCGTGCTGACCAACGTGATGGTCATCGGCAATCCGGGAGAATCCTTTGCCGAGTTCGCTCCGGACGGAGCCGCTCCGGCGGAGAAGAGCGAGGCCCCCGCAGAGGCCCCGTCATCACAGGAGTCAGCGAAAGCTGAAGTTCCCGCCGCTGCCGTGGTATCCGGAGCACCGGTATCCCCGAGAGCGCGCAAACTCGCCGCAGAGAAAGGCGTTGACACGGCGCAGGTGGCCGGAACGGGCCCTCACGGACGCATCATAGAGAGGGACATCATAGCGGCGGAAGGCAGCCCGAAGACCGGTCTTGCCAAGGCAATCGCCGCACAGGGAGGCTTCGAGGCTCCGCAGAGAGGTAGCGGACTCGCCGGTATGGTCAAGGGTTCCGACCTCAAGGTATGGCAGGCCAATCACAGCGAAATCGCAGGCGAGGGAGAGGAGTTCAGAGTGGAGAAGATGTCCAATATGCGCAAGCTCATCGCCAAGTCGATGTACAACTCCCTCCAGAACTCGGCTCAGCTCACCCACATGCTCGGAGCTGACGCACGCAGGATACAGGCTCTCCGCAAGAAGGCCAAGAAGGCTCTGGAAGAGGGCCGGATCGATGCCAACATCACCATCAACGACTTCGTATGCTACGCAGTCATCAAGGCTCTCAAGAAGTTCCCTACGGTCAACTCCCATTGCCTGGGAGACGCGATGCGCATCTTCAACACAGTCAACCTCGGTCTCGCGGTGGACACTGAGCGCGGACTTATGGTGCCGGCCGTCAAGAGAGCCGAGGACTTCAACATCATCGGCCTGAGCAAGGCGCTCAAGAAAGTCGCCGACGACAGCAAGAAGGGCAGCATCAATCCTGACCTGCTCGCAAGCGAAGCCGCCTCGTTCACCGTCTCCAACCTCGGAGGCTTCGGCGTGGAGTGGTTCACCCCTATCATCAACGTGCCTCAGAGCGCCATCCTCGGAGTCGGCACCATCGTGCCCCGCCCGAAGGATCTCGGAAGCGGAGTATATGCATTCGTGCCTTACCTCGGGCTCTCCCTCACCTATGACCACCGCGCCATCGACGGAGGCGAGGCCACGCGCTTCCTCAAGCAGGTTGCCGTGGAGATTGAGAACCTCGAAGTTGAATTTTAATTACCATCCAATACAATGTACGATTTAGCGATTATCGGCGGCGGCCCCGGAGGATATGTGGCCGCAGAGAGGGCCGGCGCGGCCGGGCTCAAGGTAGTCCTCTTCGAGAAGAAATCTCTCGGCGGCGTGTGCCTCAACGAGGGCTGCATCCCTACCAAGACGCTGCTCTATAGCGCCAAAGTCTATAACTACGCGGTGAACGGCGACCACTACGGCGTCTATGCCAAGGATCCGGGCTTCAACTACGGCGAGATCGTAGCCCGCAAGGACAAGGTGGTCAAGAAGCTCGTGGCCGGCGTGAAGGCCGCCATGAAGGCCGGCAAGGTCGAAGTCATCGCCGAGCAGGCCGTCATCAAGGGCCGCTCCGCCGAGGGCGTGACCGTAAGCGCTGCGGGAGTTGACTATGTGGCGAAGAATCTCCTCATCTGCTCAGGTTCAGAGGCGGCAGTGCCTCCGTTCCCGGGCTTGAAGGAAGCCGGCGACGTGATCGTCACCAACCGCGAAATCCTCTCCCTCAAGGAGCAGCCGAAGGAGATCGTCGTCATCGGCGGCGGCGTGATCGGAATGGAGTTCGCCGCATTCTTCAGCACGCTCGGCTCCAAGGTGACCGTGGTCGAGATGCTGCCGAAGATTCTCGGCCCTCTCGACGACGAGATCAGCTCCACGCTCCAGAAAATCTACGCCAAGCGCGGCATCGAATTCTGCCTGCGCTGCAAGGTTACCGGAATCGAGGGCAACACCGTTGTCTATGAAGATCCGGAAGGCAAGGTATGCCGCGTCAGCGGAGACAAGATTCTCGTTTCCGTGGGCCGCAGGGCCAACATCAGCGGTTTTGGCCTGGAGACCCTGGGTGTCGAGATGCTCCTCAACAGGGGTGGAAAACCTTGCGGGATTAAGGTGGACAGCCACATGCGCACCAACGTCCCTAACGTCTATGCGGCCGGCGACGTGACCGGATTCTCGATGCTCGCCCACACCGCGAGCCGCGAGGGCGAGGTCGCCGTCAACAACATCCTCGGCAAGGAGGACCACATGCGCTACGAGGCCATCCCGGGAGTAGTCTATACCAATCCTGAAGTGGCCGGTGTCGGACTCACCGAAGAGCAGGCCAAGGCCTCCGGCAAGGAGTACGAGGTGCTCAAGCTGCCTATGGCATACTCCGGACGCTTCGTTGCGGAGAACGAAGGAGGCGAAGGTCTCTGCAAGATCATCGTAGGCAAGAAGCATCACGAGGTGCTCGGCGTCCACATGCTCGGCAATCCTTGCTCGGAGATCATCCACAGCGCCTGCATCGCCATCGAGATGGAGATGACCGCAGAGCAGCTCAAGGAAGTGGTCTTCCCTCACCCTACCGTGTCCGAGATTATCAAGGAAACGGTTTTCACCGTCAAGTAACCAATTAATATCACCATAAAATGCCAAAGTCACTTTACATCGATCCAAACGAGACTCTCCGTCCGAAGGAACATAAAATCACGTTCCCGGAGATTCCTGTAATGCAGTACAACAAGACTGTCAAGGAAGAGCTCAATGAAGGCAACTTCAGCAAGGAAGACCTTCTCCGCATATATCACGACATGACCGTAATCCGCGAGTTCGAGACGATGCTCAACCTCGTCAAGACCACCGGAGGATACAACGGCGTGGCCTACAACAACCCGGGCCCCGCCCACCTTTCCGCCGGTCAGGAGGCCGCCGCGGTCGGCATGGCCTACGCCCTCGATACCGACGACTTCATCTTCGGTTCTCACCGCTCCCACGGCGAAATCCTCGCCAAGGGACTCCGTTCCATCCAGATTCTTCCGGAAGCCGAGCTCAAGAAGATCATGGAGGAGTTCTGGGGAGGCGCAACCCTCGCTGTGGCCAAGAAAGGCTTCAAGGAGGGCGGCAGCACCAAGGAGCTCGGAATCCGCTTCCTCATCTACGGTGCGATAGCTGAAATCTTCGCCCGCACCACCGGCTTCAACAAGGGACTCGGCGGTTCGATGCACACCTTCTTCACTCCGTTCGGCATCTACCCGAACAACGCCATCGTCGGCGGCTCCGGCTCCATCGCAGTCGGCGCGGCCCTCTACAAGAAGGTCAACCGCAAGAAGGGCATCGTCGTGGCCAATCTCGGCGACGGCGCGATGGCCCGCGGACCAGTGCTTGAGGGTATGACCTTCGCTTCCATGGATCAGTTCAACACCCTCTGGGAAGGCGACATGAAGGGCGGCCTGCCGGTGCTCTTCAACGTGATGGACAACCAGTACGCGATGGGCGGCCAGACGAAAGGCGAGACCATGGGATACACCTTCCCGGCAAGGCTCGGCGCAGGATTCAAGCCTGACGCGATGCACGCCGAGAGAGTGGACGGATACAACCCGCTCGCCGTCATCGACGCCTTCCGCCGCAAGAAGGCTCTCCTCGAGGAGAAGCTCGGACCGGCGCTCCTGGATGTCGTGACCTATCGCTACAGCGGACACTCCCCAAGCGACCAGTCATCATACCGCACCAAGGAGGAGATCGCCGCATGGGAGAAGGAAGACTGCATCATAGCCTTCGGCAACAAGCTCATCGAAGCCGGCGTAGCCGACCAGAAGGCGCTTGAAGGCATACAGCAGGAGGTCAAGGACGTGATCTTCGACTGCTACAAGCTCGCCATCGATCCGGAGATTTCTCCTCGCATGGATCTGGTCAAGGACAACGAGCTGCTCGGAGAGATGATGTTCTCCAACCAGAGCATCGACTCCCTGAGCGACGCCAAGCCTGACGTGCTGATGCCTCTTGAGGAGAACCCTCGCGTCAAGCAGATTGCCGGCAAGGAGAGGTTCTGGCTCGACAAGGAGGGCAAGCCTGCCAGCAAGATGAAGACTTTCAACATCCGCGACGGTATCTTCGAGGCCGTGGTGGACCGCTTCTACAAGGATGCCTCCCTCGTGGCATACGGCGAGGAGAACCGCGAATGGGGCGGCGCGTTCGCAGTATATCGCGGACTCACCGAAGCCCTGCCTTATCATCGTCTATTCAACTCCCCTATCGCCGAGGCCGCCATCATCGGCACGGCCATCGGATATGCGATGTGCGGTGGACGTGTGATACCTGAGATCATGTACTGCGACTTCCTCGGCTGCTGCGGAGACGAAATCTTCAACCAGCTTCCGAAGTGGCAGGCCATGTCCGGCAACATCCTCAAGATGCCTGTCGTTGTCCGCGTGTCCGTGGGCTCCAAGTACGGCGCACAGCACTCACAGGACTGGACATCTCTCTGCACCCACATCCCGGGTCTGAAAGTCGTCTTCCCTGTCACCCCTTACGATGCCAAGGGACTTATGAACTCAGCCCTCCAGGGCACGGATCCTGTCATCTTCTTCGAAAGCCAGAGAATCTACGACATGGGCGAGAAGTTCCACGAGGGCGGTGTACCGGAAGGATACTATGAGATTCCTATCGGAGAGCCTGATGTCAAGAGAGAAGGCAAGGACGTGACCTTCCTCACCATCGGAGCCACCCTCTACCGCGCCCTCGCCGCAGCCGACACCCTCAAGGAGAAGTACGGCATGGAGGCCGAGGTCATCGACGCCCGTTCGCTCGTGCCGTTCAACTACGAGAAAGTGCTCGAATCAGTCAAGAAGACCGGGCGCATCATCATCGCAGGCGATGCCACCGCACGCGGATCCTACCTCAACGACCTCGCGGCCAACATCTCCGAGATGGCCTTCGACTACCTTGACGCAGCACCTGTAGTGCTCGGTTCACGCAACTGGATCACCCCGTGCCACGAGCTCGAAGAGGCATTCTTCCCTCAGCCGGAGTGGTTCCTGGATGCCATCAACGAGAAGATTGTCCCTCTCAAGGACTATGTCCCGGTCAGCAACATGACCACGGCGGAGCAGATACTCAGATCCAAGAAAGGCGTCTAGTGATATGACCGATGTCAATGCACACCTCCACACACCATACTCCTTCAGCGCTTTCGAAAGTGTCAGCCAGGCACTTGACATGGCGCTTGAGGAGGGGGTGAAAGTGGTGGGTATCAACGATTTTTATTCCCTTGACGGGTATAAGGAATGGAGTGAAGAGTGTGGCAGACGCCAGCTCTTCCCTCTGTTTAATATAGAGTTCATCTCCCTCAACGTGGAGGATCAGGCCGCCGGAGTCAGGGTCAACGACCCCAACAATCCGGGACGCACCTACCTCAGCGGGAAGGGACTCAACTACCCCGTGACCCTCTCCGGCCGCGAAGCGGGGATGCTCGCCGACGTCAAGGCGGAATCCAACGCCCAGGTCGGCAAGATGTGCGAGAAGCTCAACTCCCATCTGGACGGCATCAAGGCCGGCTTCAATCTCTCGTTCTCCCGGATAGAGAAAGAACTCACCCGGGGGTCCGTCCGCGAAAGGCATCTGGCCAAGGCCCTCAGGCTCGCAATCGACGGCAAGTTCAGCTCGGACGCGGACAAGCTCTCATTCTACGAAAGGCTGTTTTCCGGCAAGGAGCTCAAGAGCGAGCTCTCCAACGCTGCCGCCGTGGAGAACGAGCTTCGCAGCAAACTCCTCAAGGCGGGCGGCGCGGCTTTCGTGCCGGAAGACCCGAAGGCCTTCCTCCCGATGGAGACCGTGCAGCGCATCATCGAAGCCGCGGGCGGCATCCCTACGTATCCGTTCCTGGCAGACGACGCCAAGGGCTGTTTCACGGACTTCGAGGAAGACCTCCAGAAATGCGCCGACACCCTCAAGAAGAGAGGCATACGCTCCTGCGAATTCATAACCACACGCAACACCACCGCAGTGCTTGAGAGCTATGCCGGATACCTCGAGGACGAGGGATTCATCGTCACCTTCGGTTCGGAGCACAACACTCCGGCCCTGGAGCAGATCAGGCTGCGCACGCGCGACTGCGACCACCTTTCCGACAAGCTGCGCGAAATCAACTACCGGGGCGCATGCCTTGTGGCAGCCCACCAGAACGGGCTCAAGACCGCCGAAGAGGGCGATGCGCTCATCACTAAAACGATAACAAAATGAAAGAAATAGAATCACTTATCGCCATCTCGCGCAAATACGGGGCGGATCCCCGCTTCGTGATTGCCGGAGGCGGCAACACTTCCTACAAGAACGCGGACAGGCTCTATGTCAAAGCCAGCGGCCACGCTCTTGCGACCATCACGGAAGAGGGGTTTGCGGTGCTCGACAGGGCGCTGCTCGCCCCTATGGGCAAAAAGAAATACAGCTCCGTCGCCGCAGAGCGCGAAGAGCAGGTCAAGAACGACCTCGCCGCCGCCTGCATCACCAAGGGCCGCAGGCCGTCCGTGGAGACCTCCCTTCACGACTGCATGGGATTCTCCTATGTGGTGCATCTGCATCCTACCCTCGTAGGGGGTCTGATGTGTTCAGCTCATGCTGAGCAGAAATGCGCCGAGCTCTTCCCGGATGCCCTCTACATAGCCTACACCGACCCGGGATACACCCTTTTCAAAAAGGTTTACGACAAAATCCAGAGCTACAAAAAAGCGAACGGACACGAGCCGCAGGTGATTTTCCTGCAGAACCACGGCATATTCGTCGGAGCCGACAGCACTGAAGAAATCGAGAAGATCTACGATTCCGTCATCTCCACCCTCGAGTCTCAGGCCAAGCCGCTCCCGCAGGGGGAAGCCCCGATATGCGACTGCGTAAGCGAGACCATTCCGGCGATACGCACTATCCTCAGCCGCGGCGGACGCGGACTCAAGACCCTTAAGGTCACCAATTCCGCCCTGATTGAGAATATGATGGACAGAGTGGACACGGTGCTCTCTCCTTTCACACCTGACGGAATCGTGTACTGCAAGTCGGAGTACATCTACATCAATCCGGAAAACGCCGAAGATCTCATCAAGCAGGCCGAGAAGAAGATAGAGCACTACATCGCCAAGCGCGGACATACTCCTAAAGTCCTGCTCATCAAGAGCATAGGCCTTGTGGCCGTCGGCGACAGCGCCAAGAACGCGCAGATAATCACCGACGTGTTCACCGATGCCGTGAAGATTGCCTGGTATGCGGAGAGCTTCGGCGGACAGCACCCGATGAGCAGACGCCAGATTGAGTTCATCGACAACTGGGAGGTGGAGAACTACCGCCGCAAGGTCAGCGCATCCGGCTCCAAGGGCCGCGTTGAGGGCAAGACCATCATCGTCACGGGTGCGGCCCAGGGCTTCGGCGAGGGTATAGCCCGCAACCTGATGAAGGAAGGGGCGAACATCGTGGTCGCAGACCTCAACGAGACCGTAGGACAGAAGACAGCGGAGAATTTCAACGCCCTGGCCGGAGCCAACCGCGCCATCTTCGTCAAGACCAACGTGGCCGACATGGACAGCCTGCACAATCTCATCAGGCAGACCGTGCTCAACTTCGGCGCGCTGGACGTGTTCGTCTCCAACGCCGGAGTGCTCAGGGCCGGAGGCCTTGAGGCGATGACCCCGGAGAACTTCGAGTTCGTCACCAACATCAACTACAAGGCCTACTTCTACTGCGCCAAGGTCGCGAGCCACCTGATGAAGATAGAGACCTCCCACGACCCGGAATATTTCGCCGACATCGTGCAGGTCAACTCCAAGTCCGGACTGAGGGGCTCCAAGGCCAATTTCGCCTACGCCGGCGGCAAGTTCGGCGGCATAGGACTCACCCAGAGCTTCGCGCTGGAGCTGGCTCCGTTCCGAATCAAGGTCAACTCCATCTGTCCGGGCAACTTCTACGACGGACCTCTTTGGAGCAATCCGGAGAACGGTCTTTTCGTGCAGTACCTCGCGGCGGGCAAGGTGCCGGGAGCGAAGACGGTACAGGATGTCAAGAACTACTACCTCAGCCAGGTGCCTATGCGCAAGGGCTGCAATCCTGAAGATGTCACCAAGGCCATCCTCTATGCCGTCGAGCAGACGGGAGAGACCGGACAGGCCATCCCTGTGACGGGAGGTCAGGTTATGCTTGCATAAAAATCATTAATGATGAAAAAATTACTGTTTGCACTGGCCGTGGCGTCATTGTCGCTGACGGCGGGAGCTGCCGAGGATGAAGCCCGGCTGCTCAGATTCCCTGCCGTTGGCGGGGACAACATCGTCTTCTGCTATGCCGGGAACCTATATCGGGTGGGCATCGACGGAGGCGCAGCCGTAAAGCTCACTTCCGATGTCGGCTATGAATGCTTCCCGAAGATTTCCCCGGACGGCAAGACAATAGCGTTCACGGGCCAGTACGACGGTAATACCGAGGTTTACACCATCCCGATTTCGGGCGGCGAGCCTCGCAGAATCACCTACTCCGCGCTCGTTGACAGAGACAAGGTCGGAGAGAGAATGGGCCCGAATAATATCGTAATGGGCTGGACACCAGACGGAAACAAAATTGTTTATCGCAGCAAACAATATTGTTTCAGCGGTCTGAGAGGCAATCTCTGCCTTGTTGCGGCCGAGGGCGGCACCCCGCAGATTATCCCGACCTCAGAGGGAGGCTTCTGCTCTTTCTCTCCGGACGGAAAAGAGCTCGCGATGAACAGGATGTTCCGCGAATTCCGCACATGGAAGTACTATCGCGGAGGTCAGGCGGACGACATCTGGATCAACACCGTCGGCACCACCGAGCTCCGGAAGATTACGGACAACGACGCCCAGGACATCTTCCCGATGTGGGTGGGAGATGAGATCTACTATCTCTCCGACAGGGACCGTACCATGAACCTTTTCGCCTATGACACCCGCAGCGCACAGACCCGCAAGGTCACGGATTTCACCGAGTACGACTGCAAGTTCCCGTCCTGCTCCCAGGACTGGATTGTCTTCGAGAACGGAGGGTATATCTACAAATACGATGTCCGCAAGGGCGGCAAAGCCGAGAAAGTCAGCATCCGCCTCGCGGACGATGACATCTACAGCCGCAGCGAATACCGCAAGCTGGGAGAGTCTCTCACCAGCGTAAGCCTGTCACCCGACGGCAAGAGGGTTCTCGCCATAGCACGCGGCGACATTTTCTCTCTCCCGGCGGAGAAGGGCCCCGTCTATAACATCTCCCGCTCCCCTCAGTCCCACGAAAGGGATGTGGACTGGAGCCCGGACGGAAGATTGATAGCCTGGGTCTCCGATGTCAGCGGAGAATATCAGATATACACGGCCCCATCGGACAACATGACCGAGGCCAAGTGCATGACGGCGTTCAAGGACGGATATCCGTCTCTGCTCGACTGGAGCGCAGACGGCTCCAAACTCTACTTCGGCACGGAAAAGCGCGACATCTACGAGCTCGATGTCAACAGCGGGAAGCTGGACCGTATCCTCGTCAGCGAGCTGGGAGCCTTCCGCTCCTTCACCCTGTCTTCTGACGGAAGCTGGGCGGCCTACGTCACCACCCTCCCGAACAGAGTGAGCGCGGTGTATCTGTACGACGTCAAGGCGCGGGAGAGCCATCAGGTGACCGACCGCTGGTACGACGCCTCCTCCCCGATGTTCTCGAAGGACGGCAAGTACCTCTTCTTTACCTCCTCGCGGGATTTCAACGCCCAATACTCGAGCGTAGAGTGGAACGCGGGGTACAATGTGAACGACTATGTGTTCATCCTCCCTCTCGCCGCCGCCACGCCGAATCCGATGACGCTCTCTTCCGACGAATCTTCAGTTACAAAAGAGGAGCCGAAAGCTGAGACGAAGGCTGCGAAAAAGGGCGGCAAAGCCGCAAAGGAGACGGCCGCGGCCGCCTCTATGAAGGTGGACATTGAGGGCATAGGAGTGCGCATCACCGCCCTCCCTCTGCCGGCGGGACACTATCGCCTCTATCTATCCAAGGACGACAAGCTCTACTACTCCTCCTTCTCCGGCGGAAGCCGTGGGATGAAGATACTTGACCTCAACACTCTCCAGACGTCCGACGGGCCGAAGGAAATCCCCGTTGTCATCACCCCGGATGCCAAGAAGGCCCTCGTGCGCGACGGCAAGGACTTCAAGGTCGTCTCTTTCGGCAGCCCTGCCGGAAAGGCCGGAGCCGTGCCTGTGGATGAGATGGACATGATGATCGACCACAAGGCCGAGTGGCGGCAGATCTTCGACGAGAGCTGGCGCATCACGCGCGACAACTTCTATGTCGAGAACATGCACGGGGCAGACTGGAACCACATCCACGACAAATACGGTCAGATGCTCCCTTATGTCAACCACCGCGATGACCTGACCTACCTGATAGGAGAGATGCTCGGGGAGCTCAACGTCGGACACGCCTATATCACTTCCGGCGAAAGTCCGGAAATCCCGCGCATCAAGACCGGTCTGCTCGGGGCACAGTACTCAAGGGACGCCAAGACCGGAGCATTCCGCATAGAGAAAATCTTCCGGGGCGCCGACTGGGACGAAAGCCTGCGCTGCCCTCTGCGCGCTCCGGGGGTTGACGCCAAGGTCGGAGAGTATATCGTCGAGGTGGGCGGCATGCCGGCCTCCGAGCTCACCGACATCGGACAGGCCCTGATCGGCAAAGTCGGTTCGACGGTGGATGTCAAAATCGCCTCCTCCGCCTCCGGAGAAGGGGCGCGCACCGTGTATCTCAAGCCGGTGGGAGACGAATCGCAGCTCGCCTACTACGAGTGGGTTCAGAACAATATCGAGAAAGTGGACCGCCTCTCCGGAGGTGAAATCGGCTACATCCACATCCCTGACATGAGCGTGGAGGGGCTTGACATGTTCACCAAACTCTTCTATACCCAGCTCGACAAGAAAGCCCTCATAATCGACGACCGCATGAACGGGGGCGGCAATGTGTCTCCTATGATTCTGGAGCGTCTGCAGCGCGAGGTTTACAGGATGAGCATGTACCGCAACGGAAGCAACCTTCCTGTTCCGAACGAGGCTTTCTACGGCCCGAAGGTCTGCCTGATAGACAAATATTCTTCTTCCGACGGAGACCTCTTCCCTTACGGCTTCCGCAAGCTCGGGCTCGGAAAGCTCATCGGCAAGCGCTCATGGGGTGGAATCGTAGGCATTTCCGGCTCAAGGAGATTCGTGGACGGGCAGGATATGCGCACCCCGTTCTTCACCTCCTATTCGACTGACGGGGAGTGGATCATCGAGGGGCACGGAGTGGATCCGGACATAGAGGTGGACATCAACCCGTTCGAGGACTATCTGGGCAAGGACGCCCAGCTGGAGAAGGCTGTGGAAGTGCTTAAGGAAGAGCTCAAGAACTATAAGAGCCTGCCGCCTACTCCGGCAGCGCCCGTCAAAAACTGATAATTCATAAAAACCACACAATGAAAACAAAAGCAGTAAGACTTTACGGAAAAGATGATCTGAGACTCGAAGAATTCGAGCTCCCGCAGATCAAGGAAGATGAAATCCTGGCCAAGGTGGTCAGCGACAGCATCTGCATGTCATCATATAAGGCGGCGCACCAGGGTCCCGAGCACAAGAGGGTTCCGGACGACGTAGCGCAGAACCCGACGATTATCGGACATGAGTTCGCCGGCGAAATAGTAGAAGTGGGCAAGAAATGGCAGGCCGAATTCAAGGCCGGGGACAAGTTCTCCATCCAGCCGGCTCTCACCTATGAGGGCGGCCCTGTGGGAGTGCTCTCCGCACCCGGTTATTCCTACAAATACATCGGAGGCGACGCCACCTACGTGGTGATTCCCGCCGAGGTGATGGAGCAGGGCTGCCTGCTTCCGTACAAGGGGGAGGGATTCTATCCCGCATCGCTGAGCGAGCCGCTCTCCTGCGTTGTCGGAGCGATGCACGCCTGCTATCATACGACTCCGGGCTCCTATGTCCACTCTATGGAGATCAAGGACGGGGGCAAGATGGCCCTGCTTGCGGGAGTGGGCCCTATGGGACTCGCCTGCATCAACTATGTGCTGCACCGCGAGGACAGGCATCCTTCACTGTTCGTCGTGACAGACATCGACCAGACCCGTCTTGACAGAGCGGCTACCCTCTACACCAAGGAGTTCGCGGCATCAAGGGGCATAGATCTGCGCTATATCAACACCGGAGCCGTCGCAGACCCTGTCTCCACGCTCCGCGAAATCACCGGAGGCGAGGGATATGACGAGGTTGTCGTGATGGCTCCCGTAGCCGCAGTCGTGGAGCAGGCCGACGCGATTCTGGGATTCGACGGCTGCCTCAACTTCTTCTCCGGCCCGGGCAGAGCGGATTTCAAGGCTCCGCTCAACTTCTACAATGTCCACTACGCCTCAACCCACGTGGTGGGCACGAGCGGCGGCAATACCGACGATATGAAAGAGGCCCTGCACCTGATGGGCAAGGGAATGGATCCGGCCGGTCTCGTGACCCACATCGGCGGCCTCAACGCCGTGATTGACACGACCCTCAACCTGCCTTCCGTTCCGGGTGGCAAGAAGCTCATCTACACCCACATCGAGATGCCCCTCACGGCCATCGCCGATTTCGGCAAGAAGGGCGAAAGCAATCCTGTCTATGCCGAACTTGACAAGATCTGCAAGGCCCACAACGGCCTTTGGAGCGTCGAGGCGGAGAGCTACCTCCTCTCCCACGCGGAGAACCTCAGCTAGGCACGGCGCCCCGGAACCGCCGATAGAACCGGCGGCGGATAACCGCCTTACTCTCAACCAAATAGCAAAAGGCCCTGTCGCGAATTGTCGATAGGGCCTTTTGTTTCAGACCCTTGCCCCGTCACCGGAACCCCGCCACAAATGTATTGAGAATTCATCATCCCTTTCCTCCGGTTCCCCGGACAAACCGTACTTCTCCCGCACTTTCTCCGCCGGAGCCCCACTCCTGCCGGACAAACAGTCCTTTTTCATGCTTATCGGTTTTATTTCTGAGCCGAAATCCTTTCCAGACGTGACGTGAGGCTCTGCTTATACGCCAGTTTGCTCTTGTCATCCAGAAACGACATGTCAATCGTGCTGTAGAATTTCGGCAAGAGCTTTCTGTACTTTTCGAGCATATTGTCAAACACCTTGGGCGCAATGCCTGAGAGTGTCATGGCACTGACGAAATCTCCTTTCGTTATGCGTTTCTTCCGCCCATTGAGTGTGAGCGCCAATTCTTCGGTGTCCTTCGGATTTGCCATCGAGACATTCAGGAGGTCGTATGCCGGAGTCAGGAACCACTTGCCTTTCGGTGCATACATCGAGAAGTTTTTCAGATGCATATCATTGTTGCCTACCAGCCAGCTGAAGAATACTTGCTCATAGAAATCGGTCAGATCCAGAAGCGGCACATAAGAATATTTGGCGATTACCTTGGCAATCTGTTCATACGAACTCTTGTACTTGTATTCCGTCTGCCTCTCTGTAAGCTGGCACATGTCCTCCATCGGAATCTTGCCTCCGTCTGATGTCCTGTCTATTCTTTTGGTAAGATAGCCCAATGTGCCATCCTGAAGTCGTATCAGAGTGTGAGGCACGACCTTTATCTTTGCGATTTCGGCAAGATGCATTGTCAAGTCTTCATTTTCCGGGAGAGTCTTGTGCGTCCGGGTCTGCGGCTTGAAGATATAATCACCCCAAAGCCCCACTATGGTAAGCCTTCTTGATCCCTCGTGCCTGTCAAGATGGAGTGACAGCTTCGCCTGAACTCCGGTCAATGTTGTCTGTGACTTTATCACTTGAGCCGCAAGGGCATCCAAATCATTGAGAGAATAGGGTAAGTCCGGAGCATTCTGCATCCCGAAGAATTTCTTGGCGCAACCCTTATGGAAATCCACTTCCCCTTCTGCAAGTTCTTTATAGCAATATAGGCATCTACTCATCGCTTTCATCATTTACAGGTACGACACTTACCGCTCCGATGCAGTCCTTGCAGCAGAGCAGGAGCAGGGACATACGGTCCAATGAACTGATGTCCGTGTTTCTTAAGGCCACATCAAGCAGCCATCCTTCCGGAATCAGACCATCGAAGAACGGGAACAGAATCTTGGATTGATAAGGTTTTTCAGATAGAGGAAGTGTAAGACTCACAGGCTCTGAGTCCTTATTGTCCAAGTACTCCTTATTGTAGCGGTATTCATAACCGGATTCTGTCTCTGTAAGAATGCCGGCAAGGTGGTCCTTAAAGTAAATCTCAGCCTTTCTCATTCAGTTCTTCTGTTCTTACCGGTGCAAGCTCATAACCGAACATGGCAAGCACTTGATTAACCTTATCCATCCTGAGTGTCGGTTTTCCCTGCTCAAGCTGACGCACGAAATTAAGACCAACGCCACATTTCAGGGCGAGGTCTTCCTGTGTCAATCCATACTCCTTCCGGAGAGATTTGAGTCTCGCAGACAATAGTGTCTTCATAATAATTATATCCTATCGCATGCAAATATAACTAATTCTATGAAATTATATTATATCGAATATAGAAATTGTAGATTATCCAAAAATTACATTATTTCGGATATAATATCTGTTTTTCATCATCACACATTTTGCGTGATGAAAACGAGAAAACGCCTTTTTCAGCATTGGACAGCTGGTGCGATGAAAACGGGTACGAAAATTCCGAAAGCATCGACGATGCATTGGATTACGTCGCACGAATAAGAAGCGCCCGATGCAACAAAGACATTCCGCAATGGTAAAGAGATAAAGATAGGGCCGTCCCTCGCGGGGCGGCCCTATCGGAGTATCATTGTGGCATTTTCTATTTGTCCCAGCCGGTGTTCTGCTTGAGATTGCCGTTCTTCATCACTTCCGTCTGAGGAATCGGGAAGAGGTACATCTTGTCGTCCCACTGACGGCTGACAGTCTCACGCTTGTAGCTGAAGCTCCCGTCTTCGTTCTTGGTGATCCTCATCTCGGTGATGCTCTTGAAGTACTTGTCGGCCTCTTTCCAGCGGCGGACATCCCAGAAGCGATAGCCCTCGAATGCAAGCTCTACCATACGCTCGTTCTTGTACTTGGTCCAGAACGCGTCGTTTGACAGGCCGGCCGGTATTTCAGGCATTCCGACGCGGACTCTGGTCTTGCTCGCAAGCTCGCGTGCGGAGAGAGGGAACTCGGAACTTGTCGCGTCAGCGCTGCCAAGCCACATGTAAACGGCTTCGGCATAGTCGAGATACGCGGCTCCGAGACGATAGAGCACATAGGTGTGGAAATTGTTCTTCAGACGCCCGTTGCTCGCGAGAGAAATCTCTCCGTGGCAGAGCTTTCTGAGGTAGTAGCCGGTCGGAGTACCACCGGAGATAGGCTGTGCGTTGGCTCCTCCAGTATAGGTCTGGAGCAACGGAGCGCCCGAATAGGTAGGCCACTGCGCGCCGTTGTAGGCTACTGTCAGAGCGAAACGAGGATCGCGGTCCTTGTACGGATTGCTCTCGTCATAGCCGCTTCCCTCCTCGCCTATGGCCTTGCCGTTGAGCATATCATAAGCGTCCACGAGATTCTGCGTAGGACAGTTGCCGCCTGCGCCGCCTTCAATGCCGACAGGATAGTTGTTGGTCTCCACGAGGTTGTCCCCGCTGGTGCTGGAATAATAACGGCGGGCGAGGAGAATCTCCTTGGTGATACCGGCGGTGGTGTAGTTGTTGGTGTCCCAGAGGTCCTCATACTTCGCGGTAAGCCCCTTGCCCCTCTGCTCACAGGCTGCGAGCAGCTCCTTGTAGTAGAGGGCGGCGGTGTGATAGCGCTCCTTGTCACCGGAAGGGTTGAAGAGCGGGCTTGCCATATACAGAGCCGCCTGAGCCTTGAGCGAAAGCACGGCAAGACGGTCTGCGCGTCCGGTCTCGGCGGATGACAGGGCCATGTCTCCGAGGTCTGCATAATCCTCGATTATCTTGTCCTGGATGGCCTGACACTCCGAGATGACATAATTGAACACCTCGTCGGAAGACGAACGGCTGAGAGTGTTGATCTCCTCCGGAGTCATGGTCTCTCCCACCATAGGGACTCCGCCGTACTGTCTGGCGAGCAGGAAGTAGAAGTAGGCGCGCATGAAGCGGCTCTCGTACTGATAGTTATTGTATCTGTACATCTGCTGCTTGTAGTCATCGTTGAGCACGAGCTCGTCGAAAGTCAGGCCCTGCATCTCGGTGAGTACGGTGTTGCAGGTCGCGATTCCGGCATACAGGTTGGTCCAGAGGCTACTCTTGGCATTGGATGGGCTCCACGCCCCGTTGTAGAAGTCCTCGATGGCGTTGCCTATCTTGCTGTACTCACTCTCATCGGTCGCGGAGGCCTGCATCGCACCGGAGCTGTAGTTGCCGAAGTCATACGGAACCGTATTGTAGATATCGGTCATAAAGCCGCCTACATAGGTGAAGTTACGAGAAATATAATCCTTGTCGTAGATATTGTACTCGTTGTAATCCATCTGCTTGGCGCAGGAGGCGGAAAGCAGGACTGCGGCGGATATAAGTATTATCTTATGTTTCATATCTGTTTCGGGTTACAGTTGTTAAAAGGTCAGACTCACGCCGGCGACCACGCTGCGGTAGAGCTGGGCGGTGCCGTATGCCTCAGGATCGCTGACATCGAGCTTGTCGATGCAGAAGAGATCGTTGCCCCTGACATAGAGTTTTGACCCCTTTACGAAGCGGGTGTGGCTGAGCAGGGACTCCGGAAGCTTGTAGTAAAGCTCGAAGTTGCGCAGCTTGAGGAATGAGCGGTCGGCGAGGAACACGGTGTTGTTCCGATAGTTGTTCGAGTTGCTCTCACTGCTCAGACGCGGGAACTTCGCATCCTGAGTGGACGGAGTCCAACGGTTGTCGTAGTAGTACTGCGAGATGGTGGTGTTGCCAACGAGCGGGTAGTACATGCTCTTGGTGTTGAGCATCGCGCTGTAGTTGCCGGCACCCTGGAAGAGAGCGTAGAATCCGAGGCCCTTCCACTCCGCACCGAGGTGGAAATTGAAGAAGAGTTCCGGAGCCGTCGCGCTGTATCCGATGGCGGTGACGTCGTTTGCATCCACGACACCGTCACCGTTGACATCCTCATACTTGATGTCGCCCGGGCGGACGGTTGAGAAGTTCTGCGAAGGACTGGCGGCGATGTCCGCCTCATCCTTGAAGAAACCGATGGCCTTCAGACCGTAGATCTGGCCGACACGGTTGCCGGTCCGCACGAGGTTGTCGTAGAGACGCGGCTCTTCGAGCTGCTCGACAATCTTGCTGCGGTTGAAGTTGACGTTGCCACCGAGGGTGTAGGTGAAATCTCCGCTGCGGCCGTTGTAGCCGACACCGAGTTCAGTGCCCCAGCTGTCCACGATTCCGCCGTTCTCATAAGGAGCTTCCTTGCCCACGACGGCGGAGTACTTGCCTTCGGAGCTCACCCAGATGTCGGAACGGCGCTGATAGTATGCATCGGCGCTGACGCTGAGTCCGCCGAGGACACGGGCGTCGAGACCTATGTTAAGTTTGGTGGCCTTCTCATGGCGAGGATCCGAAGTCGCAAGCTGTCCGAGATAGGTGCGTCCGAAGTCGGAGGCGAAACTGTTGTTGAACGGATAGACACCGCCGGCGGTGGAATACTGCTGTGCGTAGTATGTCCAGACCTCGTCTCCCGGAAGGAAGTCGGCATTGAGGATACCTGCGGAGGCGCGGAGCTTCATGTAGTTGATCCACTCCACATCCTTAAGGAAGTCCTCCTTGGAGAGCATCCACGCGAGGGAGAGGGTCGGAGAGAAACTCCACTTCGTCCCCGGAGCGAGCCTGCTGGAGCCGCTCTCGACGAGAGCGAGGTCGGCGAAGTACTTGCCGGCATAGCCGTAATGTGTCCACCAGCTGATATTCTGACGATAGATGGTCTTGTTGGTACCGTTGACATCGCTGTAGTCGTAGTCCCACTTCAGCTGGGTGTTGAGGCTGTGGTCGCCGAAAGTACGGTCATAGGTGGCGCCGAGCTCGATGTGGGCGCGACGGCTGTAGCTGTTGGCGTTGGCGGCCGAACTCATCGCCGAGTCGCTTCCGTAAGCGGTGGTGGTGGATGTCGGCTCCGCAGTGCCTGACGGCCAGCTCGGAACTGTCACATTGTAGATATAGGTCTTGCTGTGGTTTTCGTAGATGTTGGCCATCTGGTCATAACCGGCCTTGAGGAAAGCTCCCAGTCCGTTCACCCAGCCGGAAAGATCCTGCTTGAGGGTCAGGTCGGCGAAGAGCAGACGGTTGTGGTTCTTGTAGTAGGCCGCGCCCTGGGTCTGGGCGACAGGGTTGATCTCTCCTGACCAGGTGCCGCTTCCGGCCCATACGCCGCTCGCGTCCTTGATAGGGAATGCGGCGGAAGGCACGACATAGATCATGTCATCCCAGATGTCCACATTGGCGCCCGGACGGCTGTTCTCGAGCATCATACCGAGGAGGTTGACGCTGAGGTCGGTGGTCGGGGTGAGGTCGATGTCCATGTTGAGACGCATGTTGCCCTTCACGTACTTGTCCTGCGTGCTGTAGCCGTCGTTGGTGTTGGCGTTCCGGATGAAGCCCTTGTCGGAGATGAGGTCGAGCATCGCGAAATAGCGGAATTTCCCCTCGCCGCCGCTGAACTCCATATTGAAGTTGTTGGTGGAGGCGGTGTTGCGGAAAGTCTCGTCCACCCAGTTCACGCTCGGATAGAGAGTCGGGTACTGCCCGCTCTTGAGGGCCCCGAGTTCATCGTCCGAGTAGCGGGCGGAGAGTCCGTCATTGGCACGGGCTTCGTTCATTGCCAGACCATAGGTATAACCGTCAACAAACTGAGGCTTGTTGATCATAGAGTTGAACTGATGGTCGTAGGTGAAGCGTATGGAGCGGGTGTTGTAATCTCCGCGCTTGGTCGTAATCTGGATTGCACCGTTGATTCCCCTGTAACCGTAGAGAGCCACGGCTGCGGCATCCTTGAGTATGGCCACCGACTCGACTTCCTCGGCGGAAACCGCCGTGATGTCACGCTCTATGCCGTCGACCAGAATCAGAGGGGCGTTGTTGCCGTTGAGGGTCTGGAGACCGCGCACATAGAAGGTAGGATTCTGCTCGGCGTATATTCCGGCGCCCTGCAGGGATATCAGGCCGAGGCCCTGTCCGAGCATGCTGTTGCCTATGTTCTTGGAGTCGCGCCGCTCGATGTCCTCGCCATTGATGACGGAAACTGCCGCCGTGGTCTCCTCCAGCGTCACAGGACGGGAGGCGCCTATGTCAACAGTACGTTTTTCCGGTTCGGCACTCTTATCCGAGCCGCTGTCCTGTGCCGCAAGCGTCAGGCTGAAGCAGACTGACAATGCGAGCACGAAAAGATATTTATTTTTCATTTGTTCCATTATTAGAATTGACAGTCAGACACTACCAGCCAGGATTCTGGACGAGGCCATAGTTCTTGTTCATCTCCGTGATAGGGAACGGTTGCAGATACCATCTGGCATCGAATCCTTCCCACCATGCTCTGCGGCCGACGGTGATTTCAGCCTTTTCGTAATCGAAGTGAGTAGGCTCATAGAAATTAGGATCACTCACGTCGGTAATCTTGCCGAAGCAGGTCTTGTACCACTGGGTCTGGACGCGGTTGCCGTTCGCGTCGAGACGATAGATGAGCAGACGATGGAGAGGTTTCTCGAAGTCAGCCTTGAGCTTATAGCGTATCATATCGAAATAGCGGGAATCCTGGAACGCGAACTCGCAGGCCCTCTCGCGGAGAATCTCGCTTATCAGCGCATCCTTGTCGGAGGTCAGGTTCTTGTCAGGATTGCACTCCACAAGGCCCTTGAGGCCCACGCGGGCGCGTACCGCATCCACATATTCCACAGCCTTGGCAAGGTCTCCGGTCTGGGCGAGAGCCTCCGCATAGCCAAGATAGATCTCCGGCACGCTGAGCCATACCCACTGAGGATACTTCCCGAGGTAAGCCTCTCCAGCATAGTATTTGAGATAACGGTAGCCGGTGCCATAGTGGTTGTTCTGAGCGATAGCCGCCGTCCCGGCGGTGGTGCCGCCGACCCAGAGCTCGTAGTTCGCTCCGCTGGTCTTGCCGCTGCTCCAGTCGATGGTCTGAAGAGCCCCGTTGACGGCCACGGTCTCGTAGAGACGCGGGTCGCGGGTATAGACCCTGTTCTGCAGCATCTGGGTTCCCTCGACCTTGTCGCCCTTTATGAACATCTCGTCGAGCCTGCCTTCGGCCTCGGTCTTGTCCCAATCGAAAGGCGTGCCGTCAGCCCAAGGGAACATCTCCACATACTCCTGGGTAGGGCAATAGCTATAGCGCGCATTGGTGCGGAGGTTGATCCAGCCGTAGTCGTTGCCCTTGGCGTTGCGGTGCACGCGGATGCCCATAATCACCTCCGGACTGCCCTGAAGCAGGTACGAAGCCCGGTATGCATAGCGGTAATCCTCCTGGGTCGTGCCCTCAGGGACAATCAGATGATAAACCCCAGGATTGGCGTTCATCTTCTGGATGAAGTCCTCGCAGGCCGTCCTGAACCTCTGCCAGCGGGCGACGTCATAGTTGCCGTACCACGCCGGAGAAGAATCCTCCATCGTGTATCCGCTGCCGTCCCAGTAAGGCTTGTCGCTGTTGAAGAGCGGGGAGGCTGCAAACTGGAGAATCTTGCACTTGAGCGCCATCGCTCCGCCTATGGTCCAGCGTCCCGTCTCGGAGGCGGCATCGGTCGTGCCCGGGTAGCCCCACGGCAGGTGATTGCCATTGATGACCTCGTCGAGCAGACCTACCATGAAGTTCACCATCTCCTCCACGCTTGCACGAGGGTAATTGTACTCGCTCTCGTTGCCCTGGAACGTCCCCTTGATGAGAGGAAGTCCTCCGTAGAAGCGGAACGGCACGAAATAGGCGTTGACGAGCAGACACTTCGCCTCGTCCTTCATTTTCTCCTTCTCGGCGGCGTCAATGCCCGGCACGTCGTCTATCTTCTCGAGAAGAAGGTAGCAGTTGCGCACGTTCTGCCAGATATATTCATTGAGATAAGGGTAGATATTGCCGTTGTTCTTGCTGTCCACGGCCGAAGTGAGAGCTCCGGTGTAGTACTTGTTGCCCACGATGGTGTTAGCGAAGAACAGCTGGAAGTTGTCGGACAGCGCCTCCGGCATACCCTTCCAGTAGTTGAGGCACTGAGGAGGGTTGTTGGTGGAGTTGGTCGGGAGCGCATAATACATCTTGTTGTAGATGCCCGCCAGGAACTGGCGCGTGTACTCCGCATTGGTAAACACCGTATCGGCGGTGACGGTTCCTCCCGGAGCCTTCTCCAAAAATTCGTTGCCGAACTTGAGAGGGTCAGTGCAGGAGTTGATTGCAAATCCGGTGACAAGTGCTGTCACGGTCGCTATGATGGCTTTTGAAACGATTTTCATTGCAATTAGAAATTAAGTCTTACACTGATTGTATAGGTTTTCTGCAATGGATATGACGGATCCGTGCTGGCTTTGGTCTCAGGATCACCCCAGATGAACGGAGTGAAAGTGAGGAGGTTGTAACCGCTCAAAGCTATCTGCATACGGCTGACGCCTATAGAAGAGAGGAATCTTCCGCTCATATTGTAGGCAAGCATGAGGGTCTTCAGACGAAGATACCTTGCATCCTGCTCGTAGAGGGCGCAGTCCTGATAGTTGTTGGTCTGGCCGTTGGTGAAAGTGGCTCTCGGATACTTGGCGTCCTGCGAAGGATTCTCCGGATTCCAGGTATTGTCCACATGATACTGGAGCAGACCGCCCGTAGTGTAGTCGGTCCTGGAGCGGAACGGCATCCTGAAGGACTCGCCGATCATTCGGCTCACGTTCCATGCTCCCGTCCACTGGGTGTTGAACTCGAAGTCCTTCCAGATGAAGCCGGCGTTGATACCGAGCAGGTACTGAGGGTCATCGGTCATTCCGAGCTCACGGGTCATATCGTCGGAGTTGATGACTCCGTTGCCGTCAAGGTCGACGAACACGGCATCACCGTCCTGAAGCTCAACCAGCTGCGTAGGGAACGGCTGTCCGAAGGTCTCCTCGTAGAGGCGAGGCGTGTCGGCGTCGTAGTAGCGGAAGAACTTGTACATGTAGCGGGCCCCGATACGGTTGCCCTTCTCGTACTGATATTCGTTGGTGTACGGGGTCTCCTTCTTCTCAACGATGTTGTTCTGGTTGTTGGAAAGATTCATGTTGACCCAGTAGTTGAAGTCCTTGTTGATTCTGTCCTTCCACTTGAGGGAAAGCTCCCATCCCCAGCTGTCCACTATACCGAGATTGGCATAAGGTACTGAGAATCCGATGATTGCCGGAGCGGAAAGGTCACGCAGAAGGATGTCGGTACGATGCTCCTTGTAGTAGTCGAAAGAGGCCTGCAGACGCTCGTTGAGGAAGTTGGCGTCCACACCGTAGTTCTGCTTGAAGGCCTTCTCCCAAGAGACGTTAGGGTTGTTGCGGGAGTTTTCGTAGGCACCCATAAAGGCGGTGGAGTTGTCCACACCGAAGTTGTAGGCATATCCGCTGCGGGTGGCGTAGCTGCTGCTGTTGACCGTGTAAGGGTCATCGGTGTACATGAAGCGGGAACCGCCGATCTTGTCGTTGCCGACAAGACCCCAGGAGGCGCGGAGCTTGAAGAAAGACACCACTCCCTTGGCGAAGTCGAAGAACGGCTCATCGCTGACAACCCATCCGAGAGAGCCTGCCGGGAACACGCCGAAGCGGCGTGACGGGTGGAAGTTCTCGGAACCGTTGTAACCGACGTTGACCTCGGCGAGATAGCGCTTCTTGTAGTCGTATGTCACACGTCCCACGAGTCCGACGTAGCCGCGAGGGATGTCGGAGTAGGTGCTCGGGTAGTATTCCTTGCTCTGGTTGTAGAGCACGAGTCCGCCCACGCTGTGGTCACCGAAAGTGCGGTTGTAGTTGAGGGAGGTCTCGAAATACCAGTTCCTCGCCTTGCTGAGCGCCTCGGAATAGGTCACCGGGGAATTCTCTCCCGACTTGCGGTACTTCATCGAACCGTCATCCTGGATGACAGGATAGTAGGTGGCGACACCGGCCGTTCCGGTCTGGGTGGAGGTGAAGATGCTGTTGTATGAGCCCTTCATCTTGAACGAAAGCCCCGGGGTGACGAACTTCAGGTCCTGATTGAGGCTGAGGTCCATCTGAAGCTTGTTGATGTTGGTGGCGATGAATCCTCCGATCGTATAGTACTCAAGTCCGTTGGTGCCGGTGAAAGGCAGGGTGAGTCCGTCGGAGTAGTCGGTGGTGGTGGCCACGTACTTGCCGTCCACAAGACCCGGGCTGGAGAATGGGGTCGAGTAGTAGATGTTGCGGATCATACCGGTGGAACCCTGTCCCGTGCGAGGCTTGTCGGCGGTGTTGACGTTGCCGGACACGTCGAAGGAAATCTTCGTGGTGTTCGTGACGTTGACGTCGAGGTTGGAGCGGTAGTTGAATCTCTGATACTGATAGCCGAAGCTGTACGGCGCGTCGAACTCCTTGAAGAGACCGCCCTGATTCATGAATCCTGCGGAAACGAAATACTTCACGCGCTTCGTGCCTCCGGAGATGTTGACGCTGTGGTTGGACTGGGTGGTGACCTTCTTCATCATATAGTCCGTCCACTGCACGCTCGGGAAGCGGATAGGGTCGGACTGGTCTTTGAATTTCTGAATCACCTCGTCGGAGAAGACGGCAGGGTTGCCGTCGTTGGCCCTCATCTGATTGTAGAACATCGCGTAGTCGTATGAACTTGCCTGACGGACAAGATCAGTCGGGGTCAGGAGAGAGAAGGAGGTGTTGACCGTAATCTTGGCCTTGCCCTCCGAACCACGCTTGGTGGTGATGAGGATTACACCGTTGGCGCCTCGAACACCGAACACCGCAGTCGCGGAAGCGTCCTTGAGCACGGTGATGCTCTCGATATCCTCAGGGTTGATGTCCGACATGGAACGCTCGACACCGTCCACCTGGATGAGAGGGGAGGAGTCGCTCCAGGTTCCCTTACCGCGGACGAACACCGTGGCGGCGTCGGAACCCGGTTCACCGGAATACTGAACGGTCGTGACACCGGAGAGCTGGCCGGCGAGGACGTTGTTGACGTTGCTGACCGGAGTACGCAGGAGGTCATCGCTCTTGACGCTCGAAAGGGCGCCCGTCACGGAGACTTTCTTCTGGACACCGTAGGCGACTATCTCGACGCCTTCGAGAACCGTGCTGTCTTCTTCAAGCACGAGATCGTAGGTGTTCTGGGCGCCGACCGTGAAAGTGATGTCCTTGTAGCCTATACAAGACACTGTCACCACGGACTTTGCAGGTACAGAAAGAGAGAATTTTCCGTCAACGTCGGTGATTGTGCCGGTCGTGGAATCCTTCAGGAAGACACCGGCTCCGATGACGACCTCACCATTGGAATCCCGGACAGTTCCGGAGATTTTCTGCTGTGCGAAAAGCTCACCCCCCCCTATCAGCAGGAGAGACATCACCATAAGCACAAGCTTTCTTAGATGGACTTTCATCTTTTGTGAATTTGGTTAATATTATGGTTTCAAAAATTATGTGATTAAACAATATCGGCAAAGATATGCAAAAATTAACAAAAGCCAAACTTATACAAACAAAAAAGTCCCGCGACAGCGCCGCAGGACTTCATTTTTACTATTAAAGGAAACTTTACTCGCCGACGTGGAAAGCGACCCTGAGGTCCTCAACCTCCTTGTCCGTGATAGGGTGCAGCTTGCCGGCAGGAGCCGCCAGAACGAGCGACTTGGCGCTGAACTCGGCGACTTCGAGACGGTCGAACGCATTGATCAGGGAGTCGGAAGCCACCACGATGGAATCGTTGGCAAGCATTACGCAAGGACGGCTCTTGAACACTTCCGCGATCTTGGCAGGCTCCGTGTACTGCATCCCGAACGGGAATTTAGGCACATCCTGAAGGAAAATCCAGCTCTCCGGAATGGTGCGCACGTTGAATTCGGCATCGGTCGTGCAGAAGCCCATCAAAGAAGGGCACTGGGTGAGGACGATGGCCTTGACCTTAGGGTTCCTGCGATAGATTTCGTAGTGGAGAGCGGTGGCCCTGCTCGGCTTCTTGCCGGCCTCGACCATGCCGTCGCGAACCTGGACTATGTCCTCCTCGTCGATATCCCAGCGCTGTACCCCGGTCGGAGTGATGAGGAAGTCGTTGTCACGCCAGCGCATGGAGACGGTGCCGTAGGAGCTGCTCATAAGATGCTGGTCGCAGGCTCGGCGGACCATCCGGCAGATTTCGGCGCGAAGAGCCCGCTCGTCCGAAGGATGACTGACATCCATAAAATGCTGGAAGTTCGGCTGATGCTGCTCGTGCATCATAATCTGCTCCTCGGAGAGGTATTTCGGTTCGCCGAGAGTCTTGGCGTTGAGGATGGTGCGGGCGCAGAGTTCAAGAGTTTCGAATCTCTGGTATGCATCGCCGATGTCCTCTCCGCAGAGCACGACCCCGTGGTTCTCCATTATGACCGCCTTGTACTCCGGGTTCTTCTCGAACTCGGCGGCAATGCTCTTGCCCAGAGCCTCGCTGCCCGGAACGTCATATTTCGCAAAACCGATCGGGCCGCAGACGTTGCGCGCCTGAGGGATGATGCTGGTGTCCGGGATCTGATGGATGACACTGAAGGTCACAAGTCCCGGAGGATGAGCGTGGATGACCGCACGCATCTTGGGGCGTATCTTGTAGATCGCCTTGTGGAAAGGATACTCGGATGAAGGGCGATGAGGGCCGACGATGGTTCCGTCCGCCTTGACGCACATGATGTCCTTCGCGGTGAGAGACCCCTTGTCGATGCCGGCAGGAGTAATCCACATGTCACCGTTGTCGTCCATTATGGACAGATTTCCGCCGGAAGTCGTAGTGAGGCCTCCGCGGTAGATGCGTCCGATAATCAGCGCGAGCTGCTCGGCAGGATGCATCAGATTTGTGTTAAGCTGTTTCATTTCAGCACTTGATATTATTGGTTAACTATCAACTCTGCAAGTTCTTCGGCCTTGACGCCGACAAAATATTCCCCTACGCCCAGACGGTCCAGAGCGTCCCGCACAGCCTTCTTTTCGAACCTCTCTCCCGTAAGGGCGGCGGCGAGAGTCTCCGACGGCCTGTCCCCAAGGAAATCTCCGGAGAAGCTCAGAGACGCTATGAGTCCCCTGTCGGTGACGACGCTCACCTCCACCGTCCCGCAGGAGAGTCTCCCCCTGCGGGAAAACCCCGCCTCGCGGGAATGTCCGTAAATCCATTCCCAAGTGGAGAACTTCTCCCGGGCCATGCGCCCGACTTCCCTGATGTCATCTTCCCCCAGCGGCATCTGAGCGTCTCCGGCGGAAAGTATCCCGTGCAGGGCCGCCTGAAGCTCGTCGAGAGACGAAAAACCGGGGAGATAATCCTTGAGATTGGCCACCCGGCTGCGGACGGAGGCGATTCCCTTGGCCTGCATCTTGGATCCGGGGGCGTCGAGAACCTTGGAAAGCGTGTCCATGTCCACGTCGTACATCAGCGTCCCGTGCACGATCTCCCTGTCATGCCACACTCTTCTGGCATAGCCGGAGACCTTGCGGCCGTCCACGAATATGTCGTTTCGCCCGGTAAGTTCCGCAGGGACACCGAGTTCGCGGAGAGCTCCGACAAACGGCTCGGGAGTGACCCCCCTGCCGATGAAGCTGTAGTTGAGATTCTGCAAGTCATGATAAACGGCACCGCCGCCGGTAACCCTCCGGGCAAGTTTTATCCCGTGAGAGTCAAGGTATTCCAGATTGACCTCACTGTAGGCATTCTGGTTGAGTCCGATGATGACGGACGGACGGTTTCTCCACAAGTAGAAGAAATCCCCGTCCGAGGGGTACTGCTGAAGACAGTACTCATCGAACGCCAGATTGAAGTAAGGATCGGTTGACGTGTTGACGGCGTACCTCATACTAACTGTTTACATCTCGTTGCCCACCTTGCGGGCCCGCTGCGGCTTGTCGAGGTTGATGCCGTCACTGACAGCAATCTCAACCAGAACGTTCCAGCCGGCGCAAAGATACACATAAGGCTGCATTTCTCCACCATCGGGCACGACAATCGTCCTCTCGAAAGGCGTGTTTTTGGTGTCAATGGCCACGGTGTGCACCCCGGCGCCTCCGAGCACGGAGAGGAACTTGTCATATTCGCTCTCCAGAGGGTTGACAAGGAAGACTATGTCACCCTCCTGCATCACCTCTTCAATTCCGTGCACCGCGTATGTCCCTTCGAGGAAATCGCTCTTGCGGCGGGTGATTTCGTTGGTCTTGAGGGTGAGCTCCTCGGCCACGCCGTCGTTGTATCCGCTGAAATAGATGGTGTGCGCACCCTTCGCCCACTCGACGACCTCCGGCGGCACCATCTGAGTCAAAGCCGTCTCCAGCTTGACGGGCAGGGAGGCGAGAGCGGACTTCATGTCCTTCCCGGCAAGACTCCAGAATATCGATTCGCAGAAGAGCCCCTGCTCCACGACGCTCTTGGTAGCGGCCACGGCCTCCTCCCAGCCGCAACCCAGCACGTGGCCGCGGACGCAGGCCTTCTCCAGAGGCGTGTCCGGATTGGCGCTCAGGGAGAAGAACTCCCCGTGAGCGTCAGCCTTAAGCTTGGTCGCGAGAGCGAGAGCCTCTTTGGTGCGTCCGGAGTTGGAGTCCACCAGAACCGTATAGTGACTTAGGTCATAGAGGGCGGCCTGGCGGGAGCCTTCGAGCTGCACATCGGCGGAAAGTCCCCATTCCAAAGCCCTGCGGCGGGCGTTTTTGGCCGGCATTATGCGCGAAGACCCTTCGCCGGAGAACATTATCCGGCCCGTCTTTCTGAGCGAATCGGCCACAAAGTCCGCACAGGCGGGGTCAAACTTCTCTACAGTGGGCACCGTGCCCATCATCTCCCGGATGAGATTAAATTCCGAGTACTTTTTCTCTTTTAGGTTCATAGCTATAGTGTCATTTAATTTTCAAGTTCAAAAGCTTCTCCTTGGCCTGCTGCGTCGCAGTGCGTATCTGCTGTACGAAACCGTTCTGCTCAAGAGGCCCGATGGCGGAAATCATCTCCGCCTCGTTGCGATAGGTGGCACGGCGGAACGGATTGAGATAATCCTTGCGACGGGTCTGATATACTTGTTCGCAAATATAGTCGCGGATTCTTTTTTCTTCTTCTATCGCCCTGAGCCACAGGTCTTCCGTGAGGGAATCCGCTCCATAGACAAAGCGGAGCGCCTGCAGGGAGTGGACGAGCTTGTCCTGCGGATAGCGCGCCCAGAGCTCGTCATAGCGGCGGTGTATCGCCTGCCAGTCCGAAAGCGTCCCGGAACCGATATCGCTGCGCAGCGCATCGACGTCGGAAGTCTTCATGAGCTGGCCTCCGAGATTGGTCCACAGGGAGTTCCGCTCTCCCGCCGCAAGGGAAGAAAGCGACATCAGCGGCAGCTCCGGATGCTCCTCCGCATGGCGAAGGACATTCAGCATGGCATAATGAATTATCATGTCCCTGTAGGCATGATATGCCTTGTACGCGTGCCGGATGAGCACCTTGCGGGAGCTTTTCTCCATCCCCTCGCCGTAGATATTCAGTTTCTCGACAAGCTCGGGGTCACCGGACAACAGAGCCTTCCCCCGAGCGCGGAGCGCGGCGGCGTCATACGCCGAAACATCCTCTCCTGCGGAAAGGAAATATGCCTTTCCGGTCCACTCTTCAAGCAGGGCCCTTGCTTCAAGCGCCTCTTCCATGCTGTCCGGAGCGAAGGTGTCAAACTCTATGTTCTGAACCTTGGTGACGCGTTTGTCACGGGTCTGGTATTTCCAATCGTTGCGGGCGAGCGCATACATGTTGTACAGCCACCAGAAAGCCGGCATCACCTCCAGACGGCCCTCGGTCTCGTTGTTGCTCACCATGCTGAAAGGCAGCCCGATATGCATCTCCGCCGGGTAGGCTCCCTTGGCGAGAAGAACATAGGACGCGAATACGGACGAATGCTTGACGGAGGTGCACAGACCCGGCCAGAAACCGCGTCCCGCCACGACCTCGTTGTCATTGGCCCGGCTGTTGTGATTGGAGCCCACCGTGGCCCCGGCGGCCATGTTGCTCTGGCCCATCAGACAGGAGGCTATGAGGAAAGAGTTGTTGTGGTGCTGCTCATGCGCCGGGAAAATGAGGTTGTTGAGCACCTCGCAGCACGAAATGGTGCTGTTGTCCCCGAGGATGGAGTCGATGACCCTCGCCCCGTACTTGAGGTTGCAGTTGGTGCCTATCACGAACTTGACGGCTGTGCAGCCGTAGAAAATTCGGCTCCCGTAACCCACTATGCCGTTGACCAGTATCACGTTCTCCCCTATCTGGGAAGGCTCCCTCCCGGAGGATTTGATGGTGATGTTCTTCAGTTTGCTGGCACCCTTGATGTAGCAGCATGGTTCCAGCTTGACATCCTTGATAATCTGGGAAGTCTTGATGACGCAACCTTCTCCGACGGTGCCGTAATATCCCCTGTGATGGTCCGTCCCCGCCTGGGTCATATCCCGCAGGCGCTCCTGGAGAGCCTTGTCATCCACATATTTGGCCCAGAGGTAGGCGTCCGCCGTCGTCATCCCGTCGAAAGGATAGACCTCGCGGCATCCGGTCTCGTTCATCACCTGAAGCCTGACCCGGACATCTTCGCTCTCCCCGTCCTTGACTATGCCGTTTCCGAACTTGGCGTGGTCGGTGGTGCTCATCTCCTGAATGTTGAAGAGCATGCAATGGTCACCTATTATATAATGGCTCAAGTAGTGCACGTCGTGGATTGCGCAGTCGTTCCCGATGTCGCAGGAGTGTACGGAAGAGTTAGTGATGCCGACGGGGAGCCGCAGGTCGTGGAATTGCAGCCCGTTGTCGGAGACGCGCCCTATGCGCACCGTTCCGTAGAATTTGTTGTTCTTGACAAGTTCGGGAAGGAACTCGTCCGTCACCCAGACGGTGTCCCAGCTGGACGCGGTGTTGTCGTTCCTGACGAGACGCTCGATTTCATCGCTGGTCAGATGCCGCCAGCGGCCGTCCGCGGCACCTGTCTGCCTGTTGCGTATGTAGTATTTATCTTCTCCGGGCGGGAGGAAAGAAGGATCGATCCAGCCGTTGACAAGTTTCTCCGGAGGGAGCAGTGTAACTTTTTCCATAGATTTCAAAAATACGAAAAATCACGGGAAAATCACCAACGGAAGCAGATACTTTTTCAGTTCCGGGAAAGTCGGCAGATGCCCGCCGGGGTAGGCGACGCCGCGCCCGGGATAATGGAGCTCGAATTCATCACCGCAATGCACCAGCTCGTCCTGGAGGGCGAACATCCCCCGGGTCAGAGAGATCTCTTCCGGCCCGAGCGCATCGAACTGAGGTTTTTCGAGGGCCTCGTAGCGCGAGCAGATATCCTCGTCTATCCGGAAACTACGCGCCCCGTCGGCGCGGGGGGAAAGGTACTCGTTCTCCCCTATCCGGGAGCGGAGCAGGCGGGAGACGTGAAAGTCCGGATTCACGAGAATCTTGCGCGAACCCCGCAGTTTCTGCGCCCAGAATCCGCCCAGAGACAGCCCCACTACAAGCTCGGGCCGCAGTTCGTCCCGCAGAGCGAGCAGCATGGAAAGGGCCTCATCGGGATCTATCGGCACGTCCGGAGCCACCACCTCGCAGGGGCGGAGAAGTATCCGGAGGGAAGAAGCCATCTTGTAGGCTCCCGAGGAAGCGAGTCCGTGAATGAAGAGAATTTTCATCATGAGCGCAAATATAGACAAAGCCATCTCGTTTCACAACGAGATGGCTCGGCAATTCTAACCTAAAATTAAACCTATGAAAAAACTATTCCGCGATTTCGCAGCAATATTCGTGCCGCTTACTCGCCATCGTCAAGCTTTATGGTGACGATCTTCACATCCTGCAAAGGGCAGTCGCGGCCGTCGGTGGCCACTGCTGCAATCTTGTCTATGACATCCAGACCTTCGAGCGTCTCGCCGAATACGGTATAGTCGCCGTCAAGCTGGGCGCAGGCGAGAGGGTCCTGCACGATATAGAACTGAGAGCCGGAGGATTCCTTGAGAGGGTTGGCCGCGTCTCCGCGTCTTGCGGCGGCGAGAGCCCCTTTCTTGTGGGTGTACTCCGGGACAAATTCGGCAGGGACATTGTAGCCCGGGCCGCCGGTGCCGAAACGGCTCTTGTTGGATGGATCCTTGCTGAGAGGGTCCCCGGTCTGAATCATGAACCCGTTGATGACGCGGTGGAAGAGAATCCCGTCATAGAACTTGCCGAGGGCGAGCTTCTCGAAATTCTCCCGATGCTTCGGAGTCTTGGAGTAGAGTTTGACTTTGATGACACCCATGCTCGTGATGATGTCGAATACCGGTTCTTCCGGCAGCTGTGCGATTTTTTCCATTATTCTCTGATTTTGTTCCGCCGCTGCGACGGAGTCCGCGGCGGCCTGCTCGGAGGCTTTCTGCTCCGCCTTTTTGGCGTTGTTGCCGCAGCTGCATACAAGCGCTATCGCGCCGAGGCAGCAGATGGTTGTCGTGATGAAATGTTTCATTGTACTATTGTTTTTTGATTCGTTTCCCGAGAAATACCCTCAGCAGAGGCAGACAGTACAGGCCCAGAAGGGCCGTGTTGAAGACAAGAGTGAGGGCCACCGGCATCTCTCCCCAAAGTCTTCCGGGCAGGAGAGAAATCCCGTACAGAAGCAGGGCGCGAAGTACATAGCCGCCCATGACCTTGCCGTCGTAGGGGACAGGATAGCGCCTGCGCCCTATCGCCCAGCTGAGCAGCATCGCCGTCCCGTAGCCGGCAAAACCTCCCCACGCGCATGCCCGGTAGCCGATCTTCGGAACGAACACGACGTTGACCGCAATCATGACGGCCGCCCCGACGGCGCTTATGACCGCTCCCCACCAAGTCTGGTCCGTGAGCTTGTACCAGAACGAGAGGTTGAAGTAGATCCCCATGAAAATCTCCGCAGCCATGACCACCGGCACCACGCCGAGGCCCTCCCAGTAGGAGCGGCCCACGAAATATTTGAGAAGCGGCATATAGAACATCACCGCCAGAAAGGCCAGGAGGGTGAAGATGACAAAATATTTCATCCCGTCGGCAAGGGTCTGCGGACTGTTGCGGTCGTTCCCGGAGCCGAACACTATCGGCTCGTAGGCATAGCGGAACGCCTGGGTCAGCAGCGACATTATCATCGCTATCTTCACGCAGGCCCCGTAGATGCCGAGCTGTACCATGCCCTCCTCGCCCGGAACAAGGCGGGGGTAGAGTATCTTGTCCGCCACCTGGTTCAATATGCCCACGAGGCTGAGAATCAGCAGCGGAGAGGTGTAGCGCAGCATCCGGCGGGCAAGAGCCTTGTCGAAGCCGAAGCGGATTCCGCGCAACTCCGGGACAAAGAGGAGCATCACCGCCGAAGTGCAGAGCAGGTTGGCAAAGAAAATCAGCCCGACTCCCCCGTTGAAGCGCTCATAGAGCCACTGCAATGAAGGAACCTTGTCCAAAACCAGGAAAAGCAGCAGATTGATGGCGATGCTCGGGATGATGTAGGCGAATTTCAGGGCCATGAAGCGCAGCGGTCTGTGAAGCTGCCGCAGCCGGCTGAACATTATCGCCTGGAACGCATCAAGAGCCGTGATGATGGCAAAGCAGCCGACGTACTCCGGGTGCTCGGAGTAGCCCATGGCTCCGGATATCGGACCGAGCAGCAGAAAGACAAGAAAGAGAAAGACAAGCCCTACGGAGCCTACCATGCGGAGGGCCGTGCTGTACACCATCCTGTCATCCTCGTCCTTCCTTCCGGCGAAGCGGAAGAAAGTGGTCTCCATCCCGAACGTCAGCAGGGCGAGAAACAGGGCCGTGTAGGCGTAGAGGTTGGTCACGATGCCGTAACCTCCGCTCCCGGCGGCTATCTTGTAGGTATAGAGAGGGACGAGCAGATAATTGAGGAACCTCCCCACTATGCTGCTCAGCCCGTAGATGGCGGTGTCCTTGGCAAGAGACTTCAGATTCATACGTTTCTCGGCAGTTCAAAGACCTCCATGTCACTGATTTTCCCGCCGCTTATCCTGAAGCGCAGCGCTGTCCGCATCACCTGCCAGCCCTGAAGTCCGGCGGCGCCGGGGTTGATGTAGAGAAGATTGCGCTTCTTGTCGTTCATCACTTTCAGAATATGGGAGTGCCCGCAGACGAACACGTCCGGACGGTAGCTGTCCAGAAGCTCGGCGGCCTTCGCGTCGTAGTGTCCCGGAGAGCCTCCTATATGAGTCATGATTATCCTCAGCCCCTGCTCCTCAATATATTGGAACTGAGGGTATAGGAGGCGGATATCCTGCCCGTCGCAGTTGCCCCGGACCCCGATGAGGGGCTTGAAGGCCGCGATGGATTCGGCAAAGCCGGCCCCGCCGCCGAAGTCGCCGGCGTGCCATATCACGTCGACCGGCTCGAAGAACTTCCTGAAGCCGTCGCTGAATACGCCGTGCGTGTCGCTGATGAGCCCTATGTACATTATTTTCTCCCGGCGAGGCGCTTCTCCCAAGCCCATGCTGCGGCGAGGGTGTCATCTATGCTGCGCTGCGCCTTCCAGCCGAGCTCCTTCTCCGCAAGTGACGGGTCGGCCCACACGGCGGTTACGTCCCCGGCCCTGCGCGGAGCGAATTTCCAATTGAGTTTCAAAGAGTTGACCCTTTCGAAGGAGTTAATGAGCTCCAGCACGGAGACAGGACGGCCCGTGCCGATGTTGAACACCTCGTACTCCCTCTTCATCTTGCCGTCAAGCATCCTCGCCACGGCGCACACATGCGCTTTTGCGAGGTCCACGATGTCGATATAGTCCCTCAGGCAGGTCCCGTCCGCCGTCGGATAATCGTTGCCGAAGACGGAGAGGCACTCCCTCTTGCCCGCCGCGGTCTGGGTGATGAACGGGACAAGGTTGTTGGGCACCCCGCGCGGAAGCTCGCCTATAAGGGCTGAAGGATGCGCCCCGATAGGGTTGAAGTAGCGGAGAGCTATGCCTTTAACCCCCTCGTATGCCTTCACGCTGTCTCGCAGGATATCTTCGCATATCTGTTTGGTGTTGCCGTAGGGCGATGTGGCGCTCTGGCGCGGCGACTCTTCGGTCACGGGAAGCTGCTCCGGCTCGCCATAGACGGTCGCGGAGGAGCTGAAGAGCACGTTGCACCCGCCCCTCTCCCTTGCGGCGTCGATGATGTTGATAAAAGAGAGAAGATTGTTGCGGTAGTACTTGACAGGGTCGGAGACTGACTCCCCGACAGCCTTGTAGGCGGCAAAATGAATCACGGCGTCTATCTGATGGTCGGCGAAGAGCTTCCTCACGGCTGCCATATCGCAGAAATCCATCTTAAGCAGCGGCGGACGCTTCCCCAGAATCTCGCAGACCCCGTTGTAGTTGGTCTCGTCGCAGTTGGACATGTTGTCCGCGATAATCACTTCGTATCCGGCCTCGGACAGCTCCACCGTGACATGACTTCCGATAAATCCGGCGCCGCCGGACACAAGAACAGTCTTCTTCATATCAAGCTTACATTAAGAAGTTGTTTACAGTTTCTAACGAGACACAAAGATGGGACTTTTTTCGGAAAATCAGAACACTATCCCCTCCCCCTTGTAGAAGTCGAGCAGCCTTGTCTGGAAAAGGCACTCGTAACGAGCTTTGAGATGCTCCGACTCGGCTTGCAGATAGCTGTTCTTCGCGTCGTTGTAGTCTGTTATGCTGGCCTTGCCGTTGAGGTATTTCTGCTCGGTCAGCTCGTAATGGCGCGCCGCGCTCCCGGCGGATTCTTCGCTGCTGACATACTTGGTCTGGGACGCGACGGCGTTGTAGTAGGCCTGCTGAATCTCCTTGTAGAGGTTCTTCTTCACGTTTTCGAGCTGCAGCTGCATGTTGACGCGGTTGATTTTCGCGATTCTGACGGAGTTGCGCGTGGAGAAACGGGAGAAGACGGGGATGTTCATCGAGAGCCCTACATATTGGCTGAAGTTGTTGCGCAGCTGCTCCGAGAAGCTCGGAGAGTTCATCTTGGAGGTGTTGTAGTAGTTGGTGCCTATGCCTCCGCTAAGGGAGAGAGTCGGCAGGTATCCGCCTTTCGCCCTGTCGATGTTCACTCCGGCGGATTCGAGCTGAATCAGGGCGGACTGAACCGCAGGTCGGACCTCCACCGCACGGGCATATATCTCCTCCGGGGTCATCAGAAGCTGAAGCTCAAGTTCCGACACGTCGGGAGCGACCACCCCGAAGCCGTCCGGAGACGGAAGTTCGAGCAGCTGGGTCAAATCCAGTTTCGAAAGAATCAGACTGTTGGACGCCTGGGTTTCGGAGAGTCTGCTCTGCGCGAGAGTGGCACGCTGTGCGGAGATTTCGGCCTCGCTGGCCTTGCCCGCAAGATATCTGGCCTCAACCTGTTCGAGCAGCTGCTCATCGTGGGCGGTCTGCTGAGAGGCTACTTTCAGAAGCTCTTCGTTGTAGAGGATCTGCACATAGGCCTGGGCCACGGCCACCCGGATGTCGTCTCTGGCCTTCTCCAGATCCGCAGTCGCACTGGCGAGGTCGAGCTTGGAGATTTTGATGCCGTTGCTTATGTCAAAGCCCTGGAAGAGGGGGAGATCTCCCCCGAGACTAAAGGAAGTGGAGGCGGTGTTGGAGTTGGCATAGGTGTTGTCCGCCGTGAGTCCTCGTCCGAAGGAGAAATTCTGCGAGGCGGACGCGCTGACTCCCGGCAGGCGCCGGCTTTGAGCCGTATTGAGCTCTATCTCCTTCTGCTGTACGGCCAAGGCGCTCTGCTGTACGGTCAGATTGTGCTCAAGCGCATGATTTATGCAATCCTCGAGACTCCAGACCCTCTCCTGCGCCAGCGCCCCGGGCATCGCGCAGCTCAGCGAGAGCAGCGCCGATATCAATAATTTTTTCATAGCTATTCGGCATTGATGACCCTCGGCCCGCGAACCTTGTCGCCCGCCTTGAGGCCGGATTTGATTTCGATATTTACCCCATCGCTAAGGCCCGTAGTCACCTGAGTGCGGACATATTCCTGCTCCGCTTTCTTGAGATAGACGAAAGTGCTGTCACCCTCGAACTCGAGACTGCTCTCCGGGATGGAAACGACATCCTTGGCCTCCTGCAGCACGACTTCGGCGTTGGCGCTGTAGCCGGAACGTATTTTATATTGGTCGCCCGCCTTGACGGCGGCCTTGATTTCGAACTGGTTGGCCCCGTTGCTCTCCACGGCCTTCGGGGAGATGTATTCGAGAGTGGCTTCGGAACTGTAGTCAGGGAGCGCGCCGATGGTTATGAGGATGTTCATCCCCTCGGAGAGCGACCCCACCTCGGTCTCGTCTATGTTGCCGTCGAAAATGAGGTCAGACATGTTGGCCACCGTGGCCACGGTGGTTCCGTCGTTCATCGTGTTGGCCTGTATCACGGAGTTGCCGACCTTCACGGGAATGTCCAGGATTAGGCCCGTGATGGTGGAGCGGACAAGCGTGGAACTTCCTGTGGCGTTGGTGGAGGACACTCCGTCGCGGATGACTTCAAGCGCGTCCTGGGCGGCCGCGCGCTCCTCCTTGGCCTGATTGTAGGACTGGACGACCTTGTCGTATTCCTCGGCGCTGACAAGATTCTTGTCGAAGAGGGCCTTCTCCCTCTCGTAGTCGGTCTCTGCCTGCTTGAGGTTGAGCTCGGCAAGACGCACGCGGGATTCGGCGGAGCTGAGGGAGCTCATGTCCGGAATCACCTTCAGTTTGGCGATGACTTCGTTCTCCTGCACCTGCTCTCCGGCCTCCTTATAGAGTTCGGAGATGATGCCGTTGATCTGAGGCTTGATGTTGACCTCGTTGCGCGGCTCTATCTTCCCGGTCACGACAGAGGTCTTGCGTATGGTCGCAACGGTCGCCTCAAGCTCCTGATAGACAACAGCCTCCGGACGGGACTTGGCGAAGAGGAACACGAACGTCCCTATGAAAATCACTCCGATAAGAGCCAGAATGACATACTTGACTGCCTTTTTCATATTCTTGTGTTGTTTTTATTATTCATCTCTCATCGCATCCACTGGTTTTATCTTCATCGCGCGGGATGCAGGCGCGAGCCCGGCTATCACGCCGAGAACGGTGAGGAGAAGAGCCGCCGCGACGGCTGTCCAGAACCCTATCTGGAACGTGGCCCGGTGCTTCAGGACGGTCTCAAGCATGCTGAGCAGCAGCACGGAGAACACTATGCCCGACGAGCCGGAGACAAGCGTCAGCGAGATGCTCTCCAGGATAATCTGCGAGAGGATATCGGACGGGGTCGCCCCTATCGCCCGCCGGATGCCTATCTCCGTGGTGCGCTCCCTGACCGTCACCATCATGATGTTGCTCACGCCTATGGCTCCGGCGAGTATGGTGCCCAGACCCACGAGCAGAATCAGGAAGTTCACGCCCGTGAAGAGATTGTCCATCAGAGAGAACATCTCTTCGGTGTTGAGGACGAAGAGGGCCGGCTTGTCGGAAGGGTCGAAGCGGTGCTGCCTGCCGACAACCTGACGGATTCTCGGTTCAAGCGTGGACATCTTCACTCCGGGCTTGCCGGTCATGCAAATCAAGTCCACGCCGTCCCCTCTGTGAAACAGCTTCTGGGCTACCGTCAGAGGGATGACCATAGTCTGATCCGCACGGCCGTTGATGTTCATCGCACCGGAATTATAGTCCACACCGATGACCGTGAACCAGATGGAACCGAGCCTTATCCTGCTTCCGCAAGGGTCTCCCCCTTCAGGGAAGAGGGAGGTGTAGATTCTCTTGCCTATCACGCATACCTTGCGCTCCTGGGCTATGTCGGAATCGTTGATATAGCGGCCGTACTTGAGCTTCGGAATCTCCACCCGGGCATAGTCGGAGTACACTCCCTTCACGCTGGCATCGGCGCTGTTTATGTCTTTGACAATGGTCTGCCCCCACTGGGACACCACCGGAGTCACCACGTCCAGTTCCGGCACCATGGAGCTGAGCCTCGGGATGTCGTTGTAGGTGAAGCCCCACCATCTTCCCTGCCTGAAACCGAGCCACGGCTTGCTTGTCTTGGACGGGACGAGTATGGTGGTGTTGGTGGCGAAGCCCTCGAAGTTGCCGGAGAGCATCTGCTTGAGCCCCTGGCCGCCGCCGGCGAGGAAGAGGAGCATAAAAATGCCCCAGAACACTCCGAAGCCGGTCAGCAGGCTGCGGCTCTTGTTGCGGGTCAGGGACTCCGTTATCTCCTTGAAAGTGTCAGTATCGAATCTCATTCCGCTCTAAGTGCTTCTATAGGTCTGACACGGGCCGCCCTGCGCGCCGGGGCGAGCCCGGCGAGGGTTCCGGCAATCACAAGCAGCAGAGTGGCTTCCAGCGCCACGTCCACTCCCACGGTGGGATTGACGAGCATGGCTATCTGCTGATCCATCACCGAGACCGAGGCCTGCCCGACGGTCTTGTCGAGGATTTCACAGGCCACCAGCCCGAGTATCATCCCGATGTAGCCGAATACCGCCGTGATGGACACGCTCTCGGCTATGATGAGTTTCATTATGCTCCACGGCCCCGCCCCGATGGCCTTGCGGATGCCGAACTCGTGAGTCCGCTCCTTGACGGTGATGAGCATGATGTTGCTCACTCCGACGATGCCGCTGAGCAGGGTGAAGAGACCGATGATCCAGAGGGCTACACGGATGATGGTGTTGCCCTTTTCCATCTGCATGTTCTGCGTGAAGCGGTTCCATATCCAGGTCGCTCGCTCATCGTCCGGCGCCGCGCCATGACTGAGGTTGATGGCGGCCTTGTAGTCCTTCTCGAACTGTTCGTTGTCTTCTTCGGTCTTCAGTCCGTGGAAGGTGAATGTCAGGTCGTCTATCACCCTGCCCTTGGAGAATATGGTGCGTACCGTGGTGAACGGGGCGTAGAAGAGATTGGAACCCATAGTGCGGTCCGTCTTGGTGATGCCGACCACAGTGAAGAGGAAAGCTCCCACCTTCACCTTCTGCCCGATGAACGAAGACACCGGAGCCTTTCCGTCAAGCAGGTCCTCCACCTTGTTCTCGGGGAGCACCACCACCTTGCGGCTGTACCGGATGTCGTTACTGTTGATGAAGCGGCCGTGGAGTATGTCTATCTTCTCCATTTCCAGGCGCTCCGGGTAATTCCCCTCGATGTAGCCGTCAAACGACCTCGGGCCGTAGGTCACCGCGGCGCTTGTCCCGACCGTCGCCACCACGTCGTCCACATGGTCGGAGAACTGTTCGCCCCTGGTGATGGCTATGTCCCTTTCATCCAGTTCAATCACGCGCCCGGACTTCAATCCGCCGTAAGGCTTTGAGGTCCAGCCGCCGCCGAGCTGCATCGTATTGGTGGCGATGCGCCCGCCGCCCTGCTGGAAGGAGTTGAGCAGCCCGTTGCCGGAGCCGAGCAGCACGATGAGCATGAATATGCCCCACGCCACCGCGAATCCGGTCAGGCAGGTGCGCAGCTTATTGCGCCTGACGCTCTCCCATATCTCGATGAAGATGTCTCTCATTTCATTATGCCTCCCGCGCCGAACACCGAAGAGTGATGTTCGCGGTTGTCTTCGATTTTCCCGATTACTCCGTCCTTGATGTGTATGATTCTGTCCGTGCAGTTGGCCACTCCGCTCTCGTGGGTGACCACCACTATCGTCACCCCCTCCTCGCGGTTGAGCCGTCCGAGGAGAGTCATCACTTCTTCGGAGGTCTTGGAGTCGAGGGCCCCTGTAGGCTCATCGGCAAGGACTATCCGGGGCTTGGTGATGAGGGCCCTCGCGATGGCAACCCTCTGCTTCTGACCGCCGGACATCTCGTTGGGATAGTGTGACGCCCAGTCAGCTATGCCGAGTTTGGAGAGGTACTCCATCGCCTTTTCGTGACGGAGCTTGCGTCCCACCCCCTGATAGAAAAGAGGCAGCTCGACATTCTCCACCGCCGTCTTGAAAGATATCAGATTGAAGGACTGGAATATGAAGCCTATCAGACGGTTGCGGTAGTCGGCGGCCTGTCTCTCGCTGAGATTTTTGATGAGGGCGCCGTCTATCCGGTATTCGCCGCTGTCGTAGTTGTCGAGGATACCGAGGATATTGAGAAGAGTGGACTTGCCCGAACCGGAAGCCCCCATGATGGAGACGAACTCCCCCTCGGCTATGCCCAGATCAATCCCCTTGAGCACATGAAGGGGCTGCCCGTTGTCGTAGGTCTTGTTTACGCCTTTTACTTCTATCAACATAATCTGATTAGTGCACTATTATTCTAATACACTGCAAAGATAACTATAAAATCCAGTTTAACAACAGAAATTATTCTGCCGGGGAGTTTTCTTCCGCCTTGTCGTCCTTGTCGCTGTCCCCGAAATGATTCGAGAACTCGCAGCCGCAGAACGTCTGGTTGTAGAAGTTCTGCTCGCGGATTATCTCTCCGCGACGTATCTGCAGACCTCCCTTGCGCCAGTTCTGCGTCCACCATACAAGCGGTTCAGAGTCGGGGAAAGCGCTGTTCACAAGGCTGCAGGCCCATTCGCCTGCGGCGCTGATCTGGTCGAGATTCTTCCACCTCGATGAGGCGAGGGAGGTCGTGACCACCCTGATATCGTGCGCCGAAGCCCAGGCCGCGGCACGGAAGAGACGGAAACGGAAACACTTGACACACCTCTGCCCGCGCTCGGGAGCCTTCTCAAGACCGGCAGCGACGGCGTTCTTCCACGCTTCGTGGTCATATACGTCATCCGCGACCTCCACTCCCAGAGAATCACAATACCTGTGAAGCTCCTCCCTCCGGTGTTCATACTCTTCGGGAGGGAAGATGTTGGAATTGCTGAAAAAAACGACCGGCTTGACGCCGTTGGAAAGCAGGCATTCTAAAATCGCACCGCTGCAAGGCGCGCAACATGAATGAAGAAGCACCTTGTCCGCTCCTTCCGGAATCGTCAGTTGTAGCATTATTCTATGGTTTTTATATCTATAAGGTTATTGAGTATCGCATAGACTGTCAGGCCCGCCACGGTTTTTATGCCCGTCTTGCGGCTGATGTTTTTACGGTGGGAGATGACCGTGTTGACCGAGATGTTGTGTTTGTCGGCTATCTCCTTGTTGATCATGCCGTGCGCAACGCTCACCAGTATCTCCTTCTCCCTGTCGGAGAGCTCCGCACCCTTGTCCTCGAGGTTCTCGCTCTCCGCGCTTCCGACCTCTCCGCGCAGCGGGTTCTCAAGCAGACGGGCCAGAGGGACGAGGATATTGTCTTCTATGTAAGTATGGGAGCGCAGGTCGTTCTGAAGCGAGAACAAGAACAGCAGGAGACTTATCCTTCTGTCGTCGTCGCATTCGCGCGGCAAGGATTTCATCACTATGTTCTTGAGGTCTGAAAGCTTCTCGTCGATGTTGGCATGGTTCTCCTCGAAGCGGTCTATGCTGAACGACGGGTCGTGCCGTCCGAGCATAAGATTCTGAACATAAGGTATCACCGCGCCTTCCTCATATTCGAAATGGCTCTTGAGCTCCGACTTGTACTGGCGGAAGAAGTCCCATATCACCTGCTGCCGGTCCTTCTGACAAGGCGCGATGAGCGCTTCGATGGAGCCTGCCATATTCTCGAGGGCGTCCTTGAGGTAGTAGTCGTGCGAGCAGTGCAAGTATCTGAGGACATCCGCCACGCTGCACTTGCGCAGATCCTCGGCGGACGGGACAAAATCGGAGGAAGAATATACGCGGCATATCAGAATCACCGTATTTGCATCCAAGCCGTGCTGAATGCAAAGCTCAGACATCGTCTTCTCCCCGAAACTGCCGACAATGCCGAGACGGGAGAGAACCATGAGCAGACCCGGATTGAGTCCGACAAGTTCTGCCGCTTTGATTTTGACCGAAAATGAATCCATACTCATCACAAATATACTAAAAACCGCAGCAAAAAGAAAAATTTCTTAGCGGCGATGTTCATCCTGTCACGGAGCCGGCCGATCAGGACAGGTCATAGATGAGAATCCGGCTGTCAGGCCAGCTGCTGAGTCCATATAGGGCATCTCCGTCAACGGCTATCGACATCACGCTCTCGCCCAGCACGATATGTCGTTTCGGGATTCCGTCCCAATCATAAACAATCAGATGATTGCACTCGTAGTTCGGGGAGTCGGCGTTGTCGAATGGCTTTCCGGAGTACAGAAGGTAAATCTTGTCGCTGTCCGACACTTTGGCCGGGGAAACGGCCTTTCTCCGGACAAAATCCGGGCCGCCGGGCAGGTGCCGTCCGCGAGTTTGGGGCGGAATGAGCGGGGTGCCGGAGAGAGGGGCGAGCCGCATGACACGAAAAGCATCGCAGGCACTCTCTCAGCGCCGCACGTTTTTATGCCGGCAAAGGCCGGAGGCGGCGCAGCCGCTGCAATTCCGGCAACGCGAAGAGCCGCAGCATCCGTTCCCCCTGCCAAGAAAAGTTCTCAGAGCGAGGACGAATGCCGCAAGCACCAATACAAGTATGATTATAGAAGCGAAATTCATATAAACAGCCCGGAGACAAGATATGCCGCAAAGGCGCACAGGTAAGCCACCAGACACTGGAAAACAACCATCCCGAAAGCCGTCCACCCGCCAAGCTCACGGCGCACGGCGGCGATGGCGGCCACGCACGGAGTATAGAGCAGACAGAAAGCAAGCATCGGCACCGCCGAAAGAGGCGTAAGCGCTGACACGGCGCCGAGCACGGTGAGCGTAGAGACCACGCTCTCCTTGGCCAGGAAACCGCAGATCAAAGCCGTCACTATCCGCCAGTCCCCCAAGCCTATAGGCGCAAACAGAGGTGCCATCACCCCGGCGATGGCGGCAAGCATGCTGCCTCCGGCCTCGACCAGATTGAGCCTGAAATCGAAAGACTGGAGAAACCAGATGACGATGGAAGCCATGAATATCACGGTGAACGCCCTCTGGAGAAAATCTTTGGTCTTATCCCAGAGCAGATGCCCCACGTTCTTGGCTCCCGGCATACGATAATTCGGCAACTCAAGGACAAACGGAGCAGGCTCTCCCGAATGAGGCAGCATCTTGGCGCACAGGGCGACAATCACCCCGACCAATATGGCGGAGAGATACAGTATCACAAGCACAAGCCCGCCGTGTCCCGGGAAAAAGGCGCCGGTCAGGAACGCATATATCGGAATCTTGGCGGAACAGCTCATAAAAGGAGTCAGCAGCACCGTCATCCTTCTGTCCCGGGCCGAAGAGAGCGTGCGGGTCGCCATCACCGCCGGCACGGAGCAGCCGAAACCTATCAGCAGCGGCACTATACTGCGCCCGCTGAGACCTATCTTGCGGAGAAGCTTGTCGCTGACAAAAGCCACCCTGGCCATATAGCCGCTGTCTTCGAGCAGCGAGAGAAAAAAGAATAGAATCACGATGACCGGGACGAAACTCAAAACCGTGCCCACTCCTCCGAACACTCCGTCCACCACAAGTGCGCGGACAGCCGGGGCGACTTCCAGTTTTTCCATCCCCGCATCGCAGCCGGCGGCAAGATAATCTATGCCGTTCTGAAGCAAATCCTGAAGCGGGGCTCCCAGCACATCGACCGAGAGCCATATCACAAGGGATATGATCACAAGAAAAATAGGGATGGCCGTCCACTTGCCGGTAAGCAGCTTGTCGATGGAGCGGCTGCGACGGTACTCCCTGCTCTCGTGGGGTTTGACCACGGTGCGGGAGCACAGCTTGCGGATGAAAGAGAACCTCATGTCGGCCATCGCCGCAAGGCGGTCCAGTCCCCTCTCCTCTTCCATCTGGAGGATGATATGCTCTATCATCTCCTTCTCATTGTCAGTCAGGCCCAAGGCGGTGATTATCGCCTCGTCCCCCTCGACTATGCGGCTTGCGGCAAAGCGGATCGGGATGCCGGCGCGGTCGGCGTGATCCTGAATCAGATGCATTATGCCGTGCAGGCAGCGGTGCACCGCTCCTCCGTATTCTTTCGGGTCGCAGAAATCCTGCCGGGCAGGCCGCTCCTGATATCTGGCCACATGGAGCGCATGCTCCACGAGTTCCTCTGTCCCCTCATCCTTGGCCGCCGAAATCGGCACCACCGGAAGCCCGAGAATGGCCTCCATCTCGTTGACGTTGATGGAGCCTCCGTTGCCCCGCACCTCATCCATCATGTTGAGAGCCAGCACCATGGGAACATCAAGCTCCATCAGCTGCATGGTCAGGTAGAGGTTTCGCTCGATATTGCCGGCATCCACGATGTTGATTATGCCCTTCGGCTTCTCGTCGAGAATGAACTGCCTGGACACAATTTCTTCTGAAGAATATGGCGAGAGGGAATATATCCCCGGAAGGTCTGTGACACGAGTCTCCGGATAACCCCTTATGACCCCATCCTTGCGGTCGACCGTCACACCCGGAAAATTACCGACATGCTGATTGGAGCCGGTAAGCTGATTGAAAAGAGTGGTCTTGCCGCAGTTCTGATTGCCCGCGAGAGCAAAGCTCAGGATGCTGTCCTTCGGGAGCGGATCATCGTGTCCCGTATGATATTTGCCGCCTTCTCCGAGTCCGGGGTGAGCCTGTTCTCCGATGTAGAGCCAGTCATCATCTCCGGGAGGAACCGTCCGGGCGGGAGCGCTGACAAGCTCGACCTCTATCCGCGCGGCGTCAGCCTTGCGGAGAGTCAGGGTGTAGCCGTTGATGAGCAGTTCCATAGGATCGCCGAGAGGAGCATATTTGGTCAATTTTATCTCCTGTCCCGGAATCATCCCCATGTCAAGGAAATGCTGCCGCAGCGAACCTTGTCCGCCCACTGTCCTTATCAGGGCCGTTTCACCGATTGCAAGCTTGTCGAGTGTCATCTAGAAGCTATTTTGAAATAATTCTTCTCTTTTCTTACACGGCCTTTCCGGCCATTTTCATCTTTGTCATCGGTCACGTAGTCACCGCTACGCTCCCTCTTCCAAAGCCGAAACTGCCTCGAAAATTCCGCATAATAAAATTCGGGAACCATTTCAAAACAGCTTCTGAGTTTCAACTGCAAATTTCGGCATCGGAAGCCTTATGGTCAATCCCAAGATATGATGATTTGGAAAATTTTGATAATTTTTGTCCCGAAGTATTGGATTTTCGATAAATCTGCGTAATTTTGCAGTCCCAAAGTATTGCGGACGTGGTGAAATGGTAGACACGCTACTTTGAGGGGGTAGTGGGCGTTGGCCTGTGTGAGTTCGAGTCTCACCGTCCGCACAAAAAGACAGTCTCTTTTTCGAGGCTGTCTTTTTCGGTTTATTGCTGACCGGCGGGGCGTATTCGGCGCGTTACAGAAATGCGCGCTTCCCTCGGGATTCCCTGCGCAGGCGGCGAAGCTCCGGGATACGGGCGCGAAGCTCCGGGATAAAACGGAGCGGAATCGGAGAGAGCCTCTTGAACGCCATGCCGGCAAGTTCCAAGGGACAAATCAGCCGCCGCCACAGCCAGCAGCGCCCGGGGTCACTGAGCCGCACCACGACCGCGATGCACTTGAGCCGCATCCTCTTCTCCTTCGGAGTCTCCCTCAATGACCTGTCATGGACAGCCTTGGCCGCAGGAACCACCCCGCATCGCAGGCCGAACCAATGCAGGCGGTCGATGTAGTTGTCATCCTCGCCATATTGTCTGAATGCCGGAGAGAAACCCCCGACAAGCTCAATCGCCCTGCGCGAGACGAGCCAATGGGCGGCCATAACGAACGGAACTTCAACCACGGGACAAGAATCCGCCGCTTCCGCTCGGGCTCTGCGAAGATATTTCGAGCACTTCCGGGAGAACTGCAGGTCAAGATGGCCCGAGGCATCAGTCTGAACGGGACTGAGAATCCCGAAATCGGGGCGGGCGGCGGCGACAAGGGTCGAGAGGCTGTCTTTCTCCACCCAGGCATCTTGATTTAGAAGATAGGCGAAGTCGTACTCCCTCTCCAGCGCGATACGCAAGCCGATATTGTTGGCCGCCCCGAAGCCGGGATTACCGTCGGAAAATATCAGTTCCGCCTCCGGGAAATGCTCCCGCACATATTCGCGCGTCCCGTCTGTGGAACCGTTGTCAACCACGAGCACGTCGGGCCTCTCGGAACTGTCAAAAAGACTTCCAAGACACCTGTCAACCCACTTCATCGCATTGTAGGTCACAACTATCGCCAAGACTTTCGCCATAGGGAATGAGAAGCTGTTTTGAATATACGGATTATTTGCGGAAATATGAAGAAAATATCTCCTTGGGGCTGCGGCGGGTGAAGATGCTGCGGCTGATGTTGCGGAAAGTCCTCTTCTTGATGCGGTTCTCCTCCGTAGGGTGAAGACGGCAGCGCAGCGCAGCCTTTATATATTTGCAGAATTCCGCCGGCCAGACACAGAGTGCGAGGGCGAAGTATTTCAGAGAGGAGCCGCCGCTGAAGAAGATCAGGGAGCCGCGGACGGCCGCAGGCCGTACGGCAGGCGAGAGCCTGCCGGCGGTGGTGCGCCACTTGTGCACCACCGCCACCGCGGCATCCACATACACGCCGTATCCTCTGCGGCGAGCGAGCGCGGAGAGGGCGATGTCCTCCGGCGTGAAGAAATATCGCTCGTCGAACCAGCCAAGTTCCCGGAATATGTCCGTCTTTATCAAGAACGCGGCCCCGGAGATGTTGGAAGTCTCATACACTTCCCCGAAAAGAGCTCTTTTCCCCTCCGTGTCGTCCTTCGGCTCCTTGTGCAAGTGCCACTGCTGAAGAACATAGTACCGCGCAGGATACGGCGGACGTCCGCAGAGCTGAAGAGAGGTGTCGGCATTGACAAGACGCGGAGAGACTATCGCCGCGTCCTCAGGCAGCCTGCCGAAGTCAGCCACGAGGGAGCCTATGACATCCTCGCGGATTTCGGTGTCGTCATTCAGCACAAAACAGTATCTCCCCCGGGCCTGCCGGAGGGCCAGATTGTTGTTTTCGGAAAAGCCCCTTACCTCATCGCTCCCGATAAAGCGCACCCAAGGGAAGTCGGCGCGGGCCCGCGAGAGGTTCTCCTCCGAGAACATATAGGCCACGACAAGCACTTCAAAAGGAACGGATGTGTGTTCACGAAGGCTCTCCAGACACGGATAGAGGTTGTCGGGCCTGTTCATGCAGACTATCACGACGCTGACCTGAGCACTCATATCAGCCCCTCCGGCAAGTCAAGATTGAGAGTCTGCGTCTGCGGGTCGGCGGAGATGATGAAATCTTCGTGAAGCGGAATAAGAACTTCGCCCACATAGATGCAAAAATTGCCCGGAATAGGTTCGATTCCGCTCACCTCTCCCACTCTGCGGCCCTTGTCCAGCACCGTCCAGCCGACGATATCCTCCCCTTCCTGTTCATCGCCCTCTCCCTCGATGAGCATCTCCCTCCCGACCATCTCCTCGGCATCTTCGAGGGAAGTTACGTCGTTGAGATGCACGATGGCCTTCGAAGAGCCTTTGGCCCGGATGTCGGAAATGAAGAAAGGAACCGGAAGTCCATCGAATACGATGAACACCGGTTCCTTGAGGTCAACCTCGTCAGCATCGATGTCAAGGAGTCCTATCAGAAGACCGCCATCGGTGCCGTTGGATTTGAGAATCTTCGCAAGCCTGAGCATTATGCCTCAGCGGGAGCTTCAGCGGCGGCCTCCTCTGCAGGAGCCTCAGCCTGTGCTGCCTCGGCAGCCTCTGCAGCCTCTGCGGCCTGCTTTGCGGCAAGCTCCTCAGCCTTCTTGCGGAGAGCCTCGGCACGTGCCTCGTTCACCTTGACTTCTTCAGCCTTGGCGGCCTTCTTGGCCTCGATGTCGCTGTTCTTCAGAGCGCTCTTCTTGGCCTCAATCTTGGCATCGCGCTGAGCTTTCCAGTCGTTCCACTTCTTGTCGGCCTCGGCCTGGGTCAGAGCCCCCTTGGCCACACCGCCGTCAAGATGGTGACGGAGAAGCACTCCTTCGTAAGAAAGGATGCGGCGGGCGGTGAGAGTCGGAACTGCACCCACCTTGATCCATGCAAGGGCACGCTCTGAATTGAGAACGATGGTCGCAGGATTGGTGTTAGGGTTGTAAGAGCCGATCTGCTCGATGAAACGACCGTCACGCGGTGAATGTGAATCTGCCACTACAATGTGAAAGAATGCGAAATTCTTCTTACCGTGGCGCTGCAAACGAATTTTAACAGCCATTGTGAATCTGTTTTTAAAGTTAAACTAAGTTCGCCCCTACCCGAGGGGCGGGCGCAAAGATAGTAATTATTTACTTATGCGGCAAATATTTGAGCCCCGGGTGATTGCGGCTGTTCTGCGAATCCGGCAGGAGGCAATCGGGAACTATCCCGCAGTGCCTGAGGCATGCCATCAGCGAAAGCTGGTCGCGCCGGGCGAGCTTCACCACGCACCTCCACCACATCTCATCCAGGGCGATGATGTCCGCCTCGTTGTGACGGCGGAAAATGATATTGTTCTCCATCAGGCCGCTCCCCCGTCTCATCCCATGGAAATATTGCCACGCCCACACCCGCAGCAGGCGCAAGGCCGAAATATAGTGCATGTTGTAGCACATCCTCGCTTCCTGGAACACGTCGCCCCGGCTGGGATGCGCCACGCCGCTGTACTTCACTCCGGACGCTTCCTTGTCGCGCACGGCCTGCCACAAGCTGCCGTCGAGAACCTCGATGTTGCCGTCTATCCAGAGCGAGGCTTCGTAATCCGGCAAGAGCACATGCGGGTGCATCTTGGGATAGCGGGACCTAAGGCCCCGATCGGCGAAGTCGCAGTCAAGTTCGCGGATTTGCCACACCCCGATTCTCCCGGATGTCTTCTCGCCCTTCCCGACAAAGCACACGAAATCGAAGTCGGGGGCCGGACGGAGAGGTTGCAGGAGCTTATCGTATCCCCCTATGATGCAAGTATATACTACCGTCTTCATCTTAGAAGCTGTTTTGAAATAATTCTCCTATCCTCAGGTCCGCACTGTCCGGCTCGAACGGCACGAGCCCGCTCCAGTGATAGAAAGTGTATTCTCCGAAATATACTCTCCCGTCGATTTCATAGAAGTCGATGCGCACCTGCATCATGTCCCGCGAGAGCACTGCGGCGAGCTCCCGCATCTGCTCGAAGCGCTCCGGGCGCGAAGGCGGGACTGGAGAATTAGGATGCCCGTTGCGTATGTCGAGGTGGCGGTACTCCATGTCGAAAAAATCAAACTTGGTTTCCTCGACATCAGAGCCCCTGTCCGAAGCTACGAACATCAGCTTCGGCTCACCATTGAAACAGAAGAACTTATAGTCCCTGATATTCTCCCCTATATAGGCTTCGGCTATGATTCGCGGGCGAACCCCCTTATATGCCCATTCCCGGTCGCGAATCCAGTAGCGGTGGCGGCAGGCCTCAGCCAAGCGGCGGCAGGCAAGTTCTCTGTCGAAAGTCCTCCTGTCGGCACATACGAGAGCGCTTCCGCTGTCGTGCGTACACTTCAGCACGAACTTCTCCGGCAGAGAGTCCCAGTCGATATCCTCCACCCTCTCCCATACGCCGAGCGTCGGGATTATATGCTCTTCGCCAATCAAGGCCGCGACCCGAGGCTTCACCGCCGCCTTATCCACAAGCGTATGGTAGAGAGGATTATGATCATAGAGCTTCTGCCATTGGAGCTTCTCGCTGTAGCGCTTCGGCGCTTTCAAGTCAGGCCGCCTTCCCATCGCCTCGAAGTAGCTGTCCTCCACGGCGATCTTGTCCGGAAAATGCCTGCGCCCCAGCTTCCGCGTGACAAAGGCGCGTTCTCCGGGGGTAAGCGCTAACAAAAATACCGTCACCGCCATGGAACCCCAGCCCGAAAGGAATACCGCCAGCACTCTCCAAAAGCCCGGAGAGAGAAGGTAATGCAGCACGCACGGGAGCGCAAGCGAAACGGCGCTCACAAGGAAAAGAGGCAGAGCCACCGCACGGAAGAACTTCCCAAGCGGGAATCCCGTCTTGGAGCGGACAATAAGGAGCCTCAGTGTCAGAACGATGAAATATATGATTATGAACACCACGTAAGCCCAGACAGCCGGCGCTCCGGCCTTGAAAGAGAGCCACACCAGCGGAAGGCAGAGATACGAAACCAGTCCGGTCACAAGATAATATCCGCGCACCTTCCCTGCGGCAAGAATCAGAGTCAGCAACGAATTGCCCGTCAAGTCCACAAGAAGTCCGATGAGCGAGAGCCTGACGAACGATGCGGCCATCGGCGGCACCTCCACAAGCCACAGCCCGAGCAGCGCCTCCGCCTCAAAGAGCAGCGGGATGAGAAAAGCCAATATTACAAGAAACGAATACTTCGCCCCTTTGCGCACGAGTTCAAAACAGTACTCCCGCTCCCCCGATGCCCAGGATTTGGTAATCTGGGGGTTGAGAGCCGTGAGGAAATTGGAGACAAACTGCCTCGCGATACCCTCCACCTGGGAGGCTACTCCTCTGGCCGCGTTGAGCGCCACCCCGAAAAAGAGATTCACCACCAGATTGACGCCCTGCGTGTTGAAGACATAGGCGCTCGTCCCGAAAAAGCTCCACCCGGCGAAGCCGGACATCTCCCTCACAAGCGACCAGTCCACCGTGAAGCTCCCCCGAGCCTCGGCGAAATGCCGCCGGCAATATATTGAATACGAGGAACGGATGATGACGGCTACAGCCAGCGTCAGAACTGCGTAAGTCTCAAGTTTGTCAAGCACCGACACATACAGAAGCAGCGCCACCAGGAGCTTGAGACCAGCCTCGGCAAGGCTCACCAGCGCGAATGCGGACATCCGCTCGTGGGCGATGATTGTGGCGTTGTACGGTATGGAAATGAGATTAAACACCAGCGCTCCCAGAGAGCAGTGCAGCACCAGCTCCGCAGAGTGCAGCCTGCCCGGAGGAATCACCATTTTCTCGTGCAGGAACCACATCCCAAGAGTTTCGGCCAGCAGCACCACCAGCGCCGAGAGAATCAGCTGAATCAAGATTCCGGCGCAGAACACCCTGCGGAGCTTATCTTCGTCGCCCTTGCCTATTTCTATCGCGATGAAACGGCTGATGGCCGAGGAAATGGAGGCGGAGATGAAAGTGAAGAGCGCCACCGCCCCTCCGACAGCGTTATATACTCCATAATCCTCAACACCCAGCGCATCCAGTACGACACGCGAAGTGAAGAGGCCGATCAGTATCAGCAGCAGCATGCGGAAGTACAGCAGGAGAGTATTCTTCGCTATTCTCCTGCTGCCATCCGACAATCCCGCCGTCTTCGGGGGCATCGTCAGTCGAGCACTATGGTCGTCTCCGCCTTAAGGTCTTCGTAGAAGGCGGCAACGCTCATCTGCATATAAGGAATCAACCAGATGAAGCCTATCCCGAGGGTGAAAATGGAGAGTATGGCCCATCCTATAAAGCTGAGATACAAATAGAAAAGGTCAAACTTGTGACCCCTCATCAGCTCGCGGCTGCGGGTGCTCGCTTCCCACGCGGAAAGTTCCGGACACTCCTGAAGAATGAACGGGGTCATCGCATAGGCGAAGCTCATCACGATTCCGGGGATGAAAAGCAGCAGACACCACAAGACAATCTTTACGTTCATGCAAAGATAGCCCAGCAGCTTGTGGGCGTAGTTGTCCGTGGCGAAATACCCGAAGTTGCGCGTCACATCGGTGTTGCCGGTCTGATACATCAGCAATACGGAATTGACATATCCGACATTGGCCGGACCGAGCACGAACACGCTGAGGAATATGCCGGCTCCCGACATCGCAAGGACATTGCCCACAGGCAGAGACATCCCTCCCTCTGAGCCGCCGACAAGATTGCTGCCCGAACATATCAGCGAGATAAAGACGAAAATGATTGTCGCCACCAAAACCGGTGACCAGTTGCCCTTCAATCTTGAAAGGGCGGCTTTCTTGTAATACTGGTTAGTTTGCATATCGATAAGATTTCAAGTTCTCAATAATAAAATTCGGGAAACATTTCAAAACAGCTTCTCAATATACTTATTTTCTGAATAATCCGAACACCGCCGAGCCGGATCCCGACATCGAAGCATAGACGGCCCCCTCGGAATAGAACTTCTCCTTGAGTTCGGCAATCTGCGGATACAGGGCGAACACCGACGGCTCGAAGTCGTTGCAGACCAGCCGCTTCCACTCCCCGACAGGACGGGCGAGAGCCTCGCGCAGCGGCATCCTCTCCCGGGAAAGGCTGAAGTCGAGTCCGGAGTACGCCTCTTTTGTGCTCACTTTCACCCCGTCCGGCACTTCCACCCGGATCTCGTATTCGGACAGGTCGATTTGATACGGGGTCAGCACTTCTCCCCTGCCCTCCCCGAACATCGGACGGTCATAAATGAAGAACGCACAGTCCGAGCCGAGACTTGCCGCACGTCCGGACAGAGCCGTCTCGTCAAGCCCCAGGGCGAACATTTCGTTCAGCGCTTTCAGAGTGAATGCCGCATCGGCGGAGCCTCCTCCCAGACCGGCCCCGACGGGGGAAGATTTGTGCAGGACCATCCGCACCGGCGGCAGGCCGAACTCCTCGGCGAGCAGACGGTAGGCCCTCCACGAAAGGTCCGTCAGAGGATCCCAGTCCCCGCCAACAATCTCGACGGAAGGACTTCCGGCAGCCTCAATGTCAATCCTGTCACGGATACCGCGATACGGGACGAACAGAGTCTCAAGGTCGTGATATCCGTCCGGACGGCGGCGAAGGACATTGAGTCCAAGGTTTATCTTGACATCAGGATATACTGTCATATACTTCTTCTGCGAGAGCTTCGGGCAGGCGGGAGAGCGCCGGGGCGAGAAACGCAATCATCTGAAGACGGCGCGCCTCTTCTTCCGGAATGCCCCTTGAACGCATGTAGAACTGCTCTTCACCATTCAGAAAGCCCGATGTGCAGCCGTGCGAACACTCCACGTCATCGGCATAGATTTCAAGTTGAGGGCTCGACTCCACTCTGGCCTTTTCCGACAGCAATATGGTGTGGTTCTCCTGATAGGCCTTGGTCTTCTGCGCGCCGGAGGCCACATATATCATCCCGTTGAACGCCGCACGCGACTCCCCGCCGACGATGCCTCTGAAGTTCTGCCGGGAGGTGCTGCCGCCGCGATTATGGCGGACGGCAACCCCGACAGACAGCTTCTCGTCACTGCGGCACAGATACACTCCGGCTATGTCCACCTCGCAGCCTTCCCCCTCGATATCCACTTCCAGCGACAGGTCGGCCGAAGTGCCCGGCAGAGAGACCAGCGTCAGACGGAGCGACTCTCCGGAATCCAGACGAATCACGCCCGGAAGTTCATCCCGGCCTATTACGATGATCTTATCCATTGATGCTCTCGTAGCCTTCGTTTTCAATCTGGTCCACCAGCTCCTTGCCGGCCGTCTTCACTATGCGCCCGTCCTTGAGGACATGCACGACATCCGGCACTATATATTCGAGCAGCCGGTGGTAATGGGTGATGACTATGTATGAATTCTCCTCCGTTCTCAGGGCGTTCACGCCGTCGGCCACGGTACGGAGCGCATCGACGTCCAGCCCGGAATCTGTCTCGTCGAGTATGCCGAGCACAGGCGAGAGCATCGCCATCTGGAAAATCTCGTTGCGTTTCTTCTCTCCGCCGGAGAAGCCGACGTTGACCTCGCGGCGGGCGAACTCCGGCTTCATTTTGACGAAGTTCATCTTCTCCCTGAGGAGTTTAAGGTACTCCGCCGGCTTGAGCTCGGGCTGCCCCAAAGCCTTGCGGCGGGCGTTCACCGCAGCCTTCATAAAGTTGGTGATGCTCACCCCCGGAATCTCCACCGGGTATTGGAAACTCAGGAAAACCCCGGCCCACGAGCGCTCCTCCGGGCTCATCGAAAACAGGTCCCTACCACGGAAGAGTACGGAACCGCCGGTCACCTTGAAGTCCGGGCGTCCTGCCAGCACCGCCCCGAGAGTGCTCTTGCCGGCCCCGTTCGGGCCCATCACGGCATGAACCTCCCCGCTGCGGATTGTGAGGTTGACCCCTTTGAGGATCTCCTTCCCCTCCACTCCGGCGTGCAGGTCGCGTATTTCAAGAAGTATATTGTCAGACATAATTCACAAATGTACGATTATTTTTCTCTCTATGCCTTCCGCTCGTAGAGCCTGCGCCACGAGACAAGCGACCAGATACCGTTGGCCAGATACAGGCCGCAGACTATCGGCATGAAGACGTGCCCCACGGAGATATGCATTATCATCTGGAAGACGTTAACCAGAAGCCAGGCAATCCAGCAGTCCCATTTCTTGAGCGCCGAGAGCAGCTGGGCCGCAAGAATCAGCACGGTCACGCAGGCATCCAGATATGGAATCGGGTCGGACGATATTTTCCCGGGGAAGATGGCGTTGCCCAGAAGACTGATGACCCAGCCCCACACCCCTGCAAGGGCGAGGACGGAAAGCGCCACGAGCAGACGCTGAGTCCAGCTGAGCATCCCGACTTTCAGGGCCTTATTGTCCTTGGAACTCTGCTCCCCGCTTCGCGGATGCGTCCATCGATAATGGCCGAGAACGTTGATCCCCAGAGATATAGGCTGAAGGAGCAGGTTGGCGTAGAGATTTTTGTTCCAGAACATCAGGAAGAGCAGCACGGAATATGCGTACCCCACCCAGAAATTGTATTTGCTGTTGCGTCCGGCAAGGAACACGCAGGTAAGGCCGAAGAGCGAAGTCAGCAAGTCCACCAGCAGGACGGGTCTGTCCGTGCCGATTGTAAAAAGGGTATAGTTAAGCCAATCCATACTATCCTATCGCGCCTTCAAGTGAAACGGAGAGGAGTTTCTGAGCCTCGACGGCGAACTCCATCGGCAGACGGGACAGAACCTCTCTGGCATATCCCCCGACAATGAGTCCGACAGCGTCCTCGGGACTTATCCCCCTCTGCGTGCAGTAGAACATCTGGTCGTCGCTTATCTTGGAAGTCGTGGCCTCGTGCTCGACGATGGAGGACGGGTTCTGGTTGCGTATCACCGGAAAAGTATGTGCTCCGCACGAACTTCCTATCAGAAGCGAATCGCATTGGGAGAAATTCCTTGAACCGTCGGCCCCCGGAGCGACGTGCACCAGTCCCCGGTAGCTGTTCTCACTGTTGCCTGCAGAGATGCCCTTGGAGACGATGCGGCTGCGGGTGTTGCGCCCCAGATGTATCATCTTGGTGCCGGTGTCGGCCTGCTGGAAGTTGTTTGTCATCGCGACGCTGTAGAATTCCGACGAGGAGTTGTCCCCCTTGAGGATGGTGCTGGGGTATTTCCATGTCACCGCGGACCCGGTCTCCACCTGCGTCCAGCTCAGATGCGAACCTTCCCCCCGGCACAAACCTCTCTTGGTGACGAGGTTGAGTATTCCCCCGCGCCCCTGCGCGTCGCCCGGATACCAGTTCTGCACGGTGCTGTATTTTACGTCTGCGTCCTTTTCCACTATTATCTCAACCACCGCCGCGTGCAGCTGGTGTTCGTCGCGCATCGGAGCGGTGCAGCCCTCCATATAACTCAGCTGCGCCCCCTCGTCGGCTATGATGAGGGTCCTCTCGAACTGCCCGGTGCCGAGGGCGTTGATGCGGAAATAGCTCGAAAGCTCCATCGGACACTTGACCCCCTTGGGTACGTAACAGAACGAACCGTCGGAGAAGACCGCCGAGTTGAGCGCGGCGTAGAAGTTGTCCCCCGGAGGAACCACCGTCGCGAGGTATCTTCGCACCAGGTCCGGATGCTCCCGCACGGCCTCGGAGAAAGAGCAGAATATTATCCCCTTGTCGGCCAGAGTCTTGCGGAAGGTCGTCGTGACACTGACAGAATCGAACACGGCATCCACGGCCACATCGGCGCGAGGCTTGACGCCGGCGAGGGTCTCCCTCTCGTGAAGAGGAATGCCGAGCTTGTCGAAGGTCTCCATCAGGGCCGGATCTATCTCGGTCGGGCGATTCTCGTCCTTTTTGGGCGCGGCCCAATATATGATGTCCTGAAAATCTATCTTCGGAAGTTTGAGATGCCCCCATGTCGGAGGGGTCATCGAGAGCCATCTGCGATAAGCATCAAGCCGGAAATCCAGCAGCCACTGCGGTTCGCCTTTTTTGGAAGAAATAAGGCGGATGATCTCTTCGTTGAGGCCCTTCGGCACATACTCCTGCTCAACCTCTGTAACGAAGCCGCCTTCGTATTCCTTCTGTGTAAAATCCTTTAGAATATCGTCCATATTTCGGGACAAAGATAGTATATTTTAAGAAGCTTCTTACAGGACATATATGCTCTCGTCGCCGCAGATGTTCCTTATCTTGAGTCGCAGCGGCTTCGCGTCGGAGCAGATGCAGCCGTCCCAGAAGCGGTCGGTCTTCCTGCCGTTGCGGACCACATAGCCCAGACGGTCCATCTTGATCTCCTCGCTGCTGTGCCAGACATCGTCCTTGTCTGCGGATACGCAGTCGAGACTGAGCATCTCGATGGCTTCAAGCCCCTCGGGGCCGAGTTCGAGCGGCTCGAACTGCGCATCGCGCATTTTCCCCCGCTGCCGGATGTACGACACAAGCTCCCTGACGGAACATTTTCCGGACGAGAACCATTCATCCCTCTTGTTTTCTATCAGCCTATAGTACATGGCTAGCAAAGATACGAAGATTTTGTCTGATCATCGCTCCCCTCGACAAAGAGGCGTTTTCCACATTTCACCGAAAAAATCCACATTTCACCGAATTTTTCACGCAACTACTTGATCACCAAAATTTTCTTTATCTTTACTCAGCATGAAAAAACGGCTACAGAAACTGTAAAATGCTTGCCTAATAAGTGCTCATCAGAGCACCGGCGCGGTCGCGGGACTTTGCACCCGCAAAGTCGGAAAGCGACTTGAGCGCCGCAGGGGTTTGGGGCGGTAGCCCCAATAAGGAATAAGGATAGTGCCCGGGGCCGGACTCGAACCGGCACATCTTTAAAGGATAATGGATTTTGAGTCCATCGCGTCTACCAATTCCGCCACTCGGGCAAATAGATTGCAAAGGTATCCAAAAAACGCGATTTATCAAATATTTGAACTATCTTCGTTCTCCTGTACACATATATTATGGACAATGTTTTCGTGGTATACGACCGCAACGTGGCGGAGTTCGCCCTCGGCATCGCCGAAGGCCGGCCGGCGCTGCCCATCATCGCGGACGAGCAGCACAAGACGATAGACAGCGTGCTCGACATCTGCCGCTGGCTTCTCTCGCAAGGCGCCGACCGCAACGCCATCATCTATGCCGTCGGAGGCGGAGTCACAACGGACATGGCCGGTTTCGCGGCGAGCATCTACAAGCGCGGTGTCAGATACGTCAACTATCCCACCACCCTGCTTAGCCAAGTAGATGCCGGAATAGGCGGCAAGACAGGCGTGAACCTCGACTCATACAAAAACATGCTCGGAGTCATCCGTTTCCCCTCCGACACGAGAATATACCCGGAAACTCTGAGGACTCTGCCTCCCCGCGAACTCCGTTCCGGAGCGGCCGAGCTCCTGAAAACCTTCATCATAGAAGACAAGGGCAATTACGAAAAAGCCGTCAGAGCTCTCTGTGGCGAAGTTGATTTCAAAGCCCTCGGGCCGCTTGTCCGGGCCGCCGCACAAGTGAAGCGCAAGATAGTGGACAAGGACCCCTACGAAGAAGGCCCTCGCCGCCTGCTCAACCTCGGGCACACATACGCACACGCCATCGAATGGCATCAGCGCACACACGGCGCAGCCGACCCCCTCACGCACGGAGAAGCCGTATCAATCGGGATTGTCCAGGCCGCGAGGCTCTCGGAGAAGCTCGGTCTGGCGGACAAGGGCTTGAGCGAAAAATTGAAAGGCGACCTCCTCGCCTGCGGCCTCCCGACGGAGCTCCCCTGCCCCGAAGAGGAACTTGAACAGGCCATGCGCAAAGACAAAAAAGCCGAAAACGGCATCATCCACTTTGTGCTGATAAAGAAAATCGGCAAGGTTATAATCAAAGACATACATGATCTGCACTAGCATCCAGAACAAAACATACGAACAGATAGTCAAAATCCTCTCCTCACCTCAAATCGAGATGGCGGAAATCAGGCTTGACCGCTGCGAACTCACGAAAGAACAGATTGAAGACCTGTTCGGCAACTCGGACACTCCGCTCATCGCGACCTGCCGGATAGACGAAGTCGGCGAGGAGACGGCCGAAAGGAGGCTCCGAACCGCCATCGAAGCCGGAGCGCGCTATGCGGACCTTGAAATCGAAGCCCCGTCGTCGATGAGCAAGGAGTTCCAGAAACTCTGCCTTCGCAACGGCACGGAAATAATCCGCTCCTACCACAATTTCACGGAAACCCCCGACGACGAGATACTTCAGAAAGCTCTGGCACGCTGTTTCCGCTACGGGGCCGACATCGCCAAACTCGCCCTGCAATGCAACACTCCGGAAGACGCCGCCCGTATCGAGGCCCTTTACTCCATAGTCCTCGAAGACATCCCCTCGCTCGAAGGGAGGCTGGTCGCATTCGGGATGGGAGAAATCGGCAAGGGCAGCCGGATCGAGTGCCTGAAGCGTGGCGCACCGTTCAGCTATGCCTCTCTGGGAGAGGAAGATGCAACCGCCCCGGGACAATGGACCACGGAGCAGATGCGGCAGGCCGTTTACGGCTCATTCGGCGGCTACCACGCCCGGGAGCTCAAGATTCCGGCATCCAAGAGTTTCGCACAAAGGGCGATAATTGCAGCATCACTCGCCCGGGGAACCTCCCATCTGAGCGGATACAGCCCGTGCGGAGACACCGATGCGGCAATCGAGGCGGCAAGACAGATAGGAGCCGACATCCGCAAGGACAAAGACATCCTGACGATCGTCGGCACGGGTGCGCTCGCGGGCAGTCTCGAAGCGGAATGCGTCAACAGCGGCGAATCGGGGCTTCTCACGCGGCTGCTCATCCCGGTGATGGCCGCGGCGGGCAAGGGAAAGTTCAGGGTGAACGGCCACGGCACGCTTCTGCGCAGACCGCTCAGCGATGCGGCAAGCATAATGGCCGCCTATGGAGTGCTTCTATCCAACTGCAGCGAGAAAAGCGAGCGCGAACTCTATGTCCCGCTTGAAGTCAAAGGGAACCTCGTCCCCGGCGCGGCTGAAGTTCCCGGCGGCGGAGGTTCGCAGCTGGTCTCCGGCCTGCTGATGGCCCTCCCCCTCTGCGATTCAGACTCAGAGCTGTATGTCAACGAGCCCAAGAGCATCCCGTATATGTATATCACCCTCGATGTCCTGCGGCATTTCGGCATCAAGACCAGAAGCGAGATGGAAGGCGACGCCGAGATGCTGGAAGCCGAAGACTGGTCCTGCTGCACGGGAATCAGATTCAAGATAAAAGGTGCTCAACGCTATCACGCGTCCGACTTCGCCATAGAAGGAGACTGGAGCGCAGCTGCGAACTTTCTGGTGGCCGGAGCCCTCTACGGTTCGGCGGAAGTGCACGGGCTCGACACGCGAAGCCTCCAGGCGGATCTCGGCATCATCGACATTCTGGTGGATGCCGGAGCGGTGATCTCCCAAACGGAGGACGACAGCGTCTGTGTCCGCAAGGCCCCCCTTGAGGCAATCGAGAAAGACCTGAACAACTCTCCGGACCTCTTCCCCATCGTGGCGGTTCTCGCCGCGTTCTGCGCCGGAGAGAGCCGGATAAGCGGGGTGGGAAGACTCTCCGCGAAAGAATCGGACCGCTCCGCCGCCATCCTGGAGATGCTTGACAAGATGGGGGTGGAAGCGAGGACGGAGGGAGACGAGATGTTCATCTGCGGAGAATCCCTCACCTCCCGACTGCTCAACGGACGGCTGCTCAAGGGAGGAGAATACAGCTCCCATCATGACCACAGGATGGCCATGGCCCTTAAAGTGGCCGCCATTGCCGCATCAGGCCCCGTCATCATCGATGACGAGGCCTGTGTAGGGAAATCCTTCCCGGATTTCAGCCAAGTGTTCGCTTCGGGTTTGTAAACAGATACTCAGGGAACATACAAAAAAGAGGGCGGCGAAATCACCGTCCTCTTTTTTATCATTATTCAGCCTTAGGCTGTTCTTCCTGCGGTGCTTCAGCCTGCGGAGCCTCCGCTGTTTCGGCCTTCTTGGCGCGGCTGCGGCGAGTGGTCTTCTTGGCGGCCTTCTCTGCAGAGGCGAGAGCTGCCTCGTTGAAGTCAACCAGCTCGATAAGAGCCATCTCGGCGGCATCACCCTGACGGAAACCTACGTGAAGTACGCGGGTGTATCCGCCCGGACGATTGGCGACCTTAGGTGCAACGTTGCGGAAAAGCTCGGTCACGGCCTCCTTGGACTTAAGGTAGCTGAACACGATACGGCGGTTGTGAGTCGTATCGTCCTTGGACTTGGTGATAAGCGGCTCAACGTAGCTCTTGAGAGCTTTCGCCTTGGCGACTGTGGTCGTAATCCTCTTGTGGAGGATGAGAGAAGTAGCCATATTGGAAAGGAGAGCCTTGCGGTGACCGCTCTTGCGTCCAAGATGATTTATAGCTTTATTGTGTCTCATCTTTCGATTTTCTTTTTCTTTGGTTCGATATTATATTTTGTAACGTCCATTCCGAAAGACAACTTCATCTTCTCAACCAGAAGATCGATTTCGTTGAGGGACTTGCGCCCGAAATTGCGGAACTTCATCAACTCCGGACGGGAGTAGGAAACCAGGTCGGCGAAAGAGTCGATATCAGCCGCCTTGAGGCAGTTGAACGCACGTACCGACAATCCCACATCGGAGAGTTTCGTGAGCAGCAGATGCCTCATGCGGAGAGACTCTTCGTCAAGCTCCTTGGTATCAGGCTCTACGGCGTTCTCCATAGACATCCTCTTTTCATCGGTGAAAAGACGGAAGTGATAGATGAGGATATTCGCGGCTTCATGAAGCGCGGTATTCGGGGAAATGGAACCATCCGTGACGATCTCGAGGTTAAGCTTCTCGTAGTCTGTCTTCTGCTCCACACGATAGTTCTCCACGCTCCAGTTGACCTTGCGGATCGGAGTATAGATGGCGTCAATCGGAATGGTTCCAATCGGCGTGTTCTCGTCTCTGAGCTCCTCCGCCGGCACGAATCCCCTGCCCTTTGTGACGGTGAGGGAGATTTCAAGCTTTACGGACGGCTCAAGGGAGCAGATATGCAATTCCGGATTCAACACCATAAAGGAAGACAATCCCTTTGAGATATCTTCTGCCGTGAACTCCTGCTTCCCGCTGATGACGATGTTTGCCGTCTCAGAATCAACGGTCTCGACCATGCGGCGGAAACGGACCTGCTTGAGGTTGAGGATAATGTCCTGCATCCCCTCAATGACACCCGTAATGGTCGCAAACTCCTGGTCGACACCGGAAATCTTGATCTGACTTACAGCAAAACCTTCCAAAGAGGCGAGCAGGATGCGACGAAGAGCATTGCCGATCGTCTGACCGTATCCCGGCTCAAGAGGGCGGAATTCAAAACGGCCGACGGTGTCGGTGCTTTCGAGCATGATGACCTTGTCAGGTTTCTGAAATGCTAAGATTGCCATATATTGTTCTGGTGTTAAATGTTACTTGGAGTAGAGGTCGACAATCAGCTGCTCGTTGATGCTCTCAGGGATCTCTTCTCTGGTAGGAACATTCAGGAACTTTCCGCACAGCGTCTTGGTGTCGAAATCGAGCCAAGAATACTTGGTGACAGATGCCACGCTGCTCTGGATAACCTCAAGGCTCTTTGACCTCTCGCGCACGGCAACCATATCACCCGGCTTCACCTGAGCGGAAGGAATGCTGGAAACCACTCCGTTGAGGGTGATGTGATGATGTGACACGAGCTGGCGTGCAGCCGCACGGGTAGGAGCTATGCCGAGACGATAAACCACGTTGTCGAGACGGGATTCAAGAAGGAAGAGGAGGTTCTCACCCTTCTGTCCGGCCATACGGGAAGCCTTGTTGTAGGTGTTGTGGAACTGACGTTCAAGAATGCCGTACATGTACTTCACCTTCTGCTTCTCCCTGAGCTGCATGGAGTAGTCCTTCTGCTTCTTGCGCTTGGCGGCGAGTCCGTGCTGTCCCGGAGGGAAGTTTCTCTTCTCGAAATATTTGTCTGAACCATAGATAGGTTCACCGAATTTACGGGCGATCTTGGTGCTTGGACCTGTATATCTTGCCATACTAGTCTTACTTTAAAAATTAAACTTTACGACGGCCTTTCGGTCTGCATCCATTGTGCGGCATCGGGGTCACGTCAACGATCTCGGTGACGACGATACCGGCATTGTTGATGGTACGGATTGCGGACTCACGACCGGCTCCCGGACCCTTGACATAGCACTTGACTCTGCGAAGACCTGCATCATACGCAGTCTTGGAAGCGTCCTCGGCAGCCATCTGAGCTGCATACGGAGTGTTCTTCTTGGAGCCTCTGAAGCCGCATTTTCCGGCTGAACCCCAGCTGATCACCTGACCCTGGGAATTGGTGAGAGAGACAATTACGTTGTTGAAGGTTGATGAAATATGGGCCTCGCCATAAGCTTCAACCTTGACAACTCTCTTGGATGTTGTAGTTTTCTTTGCCATAATTCATCAATTATTACTTCGTCGCCTTCTTCTTGTTCGCAACGGTCTTCTTGCGTCCCTTGCGGGTGCGGGCGTTGTTCTTGGTGCTCTGGCCGCGAACCGGAAGTCCGAGACGATGACGGATTCCGCGGTAGCAACCGATATCCATAAGACGTTTGATGTCCATCTGGACGGAAGAACGGAGCTCACCTTCAATCTTGTATTCCGCGTTTATCTCGGCACGGATCTTGGCGATCTGCTCATCGTTCCAGTCTCCGACCTTGATTGCAGGATCGATGCCACACTTCTCGAGAATCTTCTTGGCTGAAGGGCGTCCGATTCCGAAGATATAGGTCAAGCCTATCTCTCCGTGTTTGTTGTTCGGTAAATCAACACCGGCTATTCTTGCCATAATTATACTTTACTTAATTTGATTACTGATTACTATCCCTGGCGCATCTTGAACTTGGGGTTCTTCTTGCAAATCACGTAAAGACGGCCTTTGCGCCTTACGATCTTGCAGTCTGCGCTGCGCTTCTTGATGGATGTCTTGACTTTCATATCTGTGATTTTTTATTTATATCTGAAAGATATTCTGCCTTTGGTCAAATCATAAGGCGATATTTCTACCCTAACCTTGTCGCCAAGAAGAATATGGATGAAGTTCATTCGCATCTTGCCCGAAATGTTGCAGAGCAGGACGTGACCATTCTCAAGCTCAACCTTGAACATCGCGTTCGGAAGAGTCTCGATGACCTTCCCATCTTGTTCTATTGCTACCTGTTTTGACATAAAAATATGTGACGCTTAAAATTTAACCCCGCCATCTTTCTCAATAAAATCGAAGGTTGAAAGCTGCTCGGCACGGCCTTTCCGGACAACAACCGTAAGCTCGTAGTGCGCCGCGTTCCTATGATCCGAAGTCTTGACGGACCAGCCGTTGCGGGCGAGATAGACTCCCCTTCCTCCGGCGTTGACCATCGGCTCGATGCAGATGACCATACCTTCGACGAGGTGAGTGCCGTGTCCGCGCCTGCCGTAATTGGGCACACCCGGATCTTCGTGCATCTGCCTGCCGATTCCGTGTCCTTCAAGTTCACGTACCACAGAGAACCCGAACGATTCAGCATACGATTGTACCGCGTATCCGATATCTCCGATCCGCGCACCTGCCACAGCCGCTTCTATGCCCTTGTAGAGCGAGGCCTTCGTCACGTCAAGGAGCTTGCGGGTCTGCTCGTCCACCTCCCCGACGGGGAAGGTGTAAGCCGAATCGCCGTTATAGCCCTTGTAGAGCGTGCCGATGTCCGCAGATACGATGTCGCCCTCCTTGAGGACATAGTCTGACGGAAAACCGTGGACCACCACATCGTTGACCGAGGCACAGATGGCTGCAGGGAAGCCCTCGAATCCAAGAAAACTCGGAATTGCACCATTGTCGCGAATGAAAGTCTCGGCCACCCTGTTCAACTCCGCAGTTGTCACACCCGGGGCGACCGCCTTACCGACTTCCGCCAGCGTCTTCGAGACGATTATGGCATTCTCGCGCAAAAGCTCAATTTCTTCTTCTGTCTTAGGCTTGATCACAACCTTTCACTTTTATTCAAAGAACTACATACCTGAACGCCCGCTCAGACGGCCGGTCTTCATCAGACCGTCATAGTGGCGCATCAGCAAATAACTTTCCACCTGCTGAAGAGTATCAAGGACAACGCCCACAAGAATCAGCAGTGAAGTACCGCCGTAGAAGCTTGCGAAAGAGTTGTTGACACCGAAGATCATCGCGATGGCTGGAAGAATGGATATGATGCCGAGGAAGAAGGATCCCGGAAGAGTAACCCTTGACATGATGGTGTCAAGATACTCCACGGTCTTCTTGCCAGGCTTCACGCCCGGGATGAACCCTCCGTCCCTCTTCATGCTCTCGGCCATCATTGTAGGATTTACGGTGACGGCGGTGTAGAAGAACGTGAAGACGACGATGAGGATGAAGAATATGAAGTTGTACCAGAATCCGGTGTAATCACCGAGAGTGGCTGCAAGTCCACGGGTGGCATCCCAGCGGGAGAAAATGAGCGGGAACAGCATCAGCGCCTGCGCGAAGATGATAGGCATCACGCCGGCAGCATTGATCTTGAGCGGAATATACTGGCGCACTCCGCCGTACTGACGGTTGCCGACAATCCTCTTGGCATACTGCACAGGTACACGGCGGACAGCCTGTACGAGCGCAATGGCCGCGATGATGACGAAGAACCATACGAGGAGCTCGACAATCAGGAGGAGCAGACCGCCGTTGTTGGCGGAGAGCTTGTCGCTGAACTCGGCCAGAAGCGCGTAAGGCAGACGGGCCACGATACCGATCATGATAATCAGCGAGATACCGTTGCCTATGCCTCTGTCGGTAATGCGCTCACCGAGCCACATCACGAACATCGAGCCGGCCATAAGGATGATGGTGGAGACGATGTTGAACATGAAGTTGCTCCATCCGAGCTGATTGACAGCCACGAATGCCGCAGCCGGAATCTGGCTGTGCACTGCGGCCATATAAGCCGGACCCTGAATGCAGATGATTCCGATGGTCAGCCATCTGGTCATCTGGTTCATTTTCTTGCGGCCGCTCTCGCCCTCCATCTGGAGTTTCCTGAAATAAGGGACGAAAACGCCGAGAAGCTGGATCACGATGGATGCCGAGATGTACGGCATCACACCCAATGCGAAGATAGAGGCGTTGCCGAAAGCTCCGCCGGAGAACATATTCAACAGACCTACAAGACCTTCCTGAGTCTTGCTCTGGAGCCCGGCAAGCAGAGACGCGTCAATGCCCGGAAGCACCACGAAGCATCCCAATCTGTAGACCAGAATCAGGATGAACGTGTAGACGAGTCTCTTGCGAAGCTCCTCAATCTTGAATATATTCTTTATTGTCTCGATAAATCTCATGGACTTACTCGTTTACGATAGCCTTTCCACCGGCTGCTTCGATTTTCGCGACAGCAGATTTTGAGAAAGCGTCAGCCTTGACCGTGATGGCGGTCTTGAGCTCGCCGTTACCGAGAACTTTGACGAGATCGGCCCTTCCGGCGAATCCGGCCGCCTTGATCTCCTCTACACCGAACTCCTTGAGTCCGGACTGAGCGGCTACGGCCTCAAGGGCGTCGAGATTCACGGCCTGATATTCAACCCTCGTAGGGTTCTTGAAGCCGAATTTAGGCAGACGCCTCTGAATAGGCATCTGGCCGCCTTCGAATCCGATCTTGTGCTCGTAACCGGCACGTGCCTGGGCACCTTTGGTACCACGGGTGGAAGTGCCACCCTTGCCAGAACCCTGACCACGGCCTAATCTTTTGCTTGTGTGGGTCGCCCCCTCAGCAGGTTTCAAATTGTTAAGTTTCATCTTCAGGGTCCTCCTTAATCAATCACTTCAACTTTGCAGAGGTGAGCAATCTTCGACACCTGACCGGCGGTCACCGGAGTCTTTTCCACCTCTACCGTCTGATGCATGCGACGGATTCCGAGACAGCGGAGATTGTCCTTCTGACGCTTGGTCTCACCGTTGCTGCTTATAATCTGGGTAATCTTGAATCTTGCCATATTCGTGTCTTCTTTAACCATTGAAAACCTTAGACATAGGCACGCCGCGGAGACCTGCCACAGTGTATGCGTCCCTCATCTGCGTCAGGGCGGCCACGGTAGCCTTCACAAGGTTGTGAGGGTTTGAGGAGCCCTTTGACTTGGCGAGGACGTTCTGCACGCCGGCAGACTCGAACACTGCACGCATCGCACCGCCGGCCTTCACACCGGTACCGGGAGCCGCAGGCTTCATGAATACACGGGATCCGCCGAACTTGGCCTCCTGCTCGTGAGGAATCGTGGTGTTGATCACCGGAATCTTGACGAGATTCTTCTTCGCGTCCTCGACTCCCTTGGCAATGGCGGCCGTAACCTCGTTAGCCTTGCCGAGACCATAACCTACCACACCTTTCTCATCTCCCACAACGACAATTGCCGCGAAGCGGAAGTGACGTCCGCCCTTGGTCACCTTGGTAACCCTGCGGATGGCGACCAGTCTGTCCTTGAGCTCAAGGTCAGATGTCTTTACTTTTTTAACATTCGTATTTGCCATTGTCTCTTGTATTAGAATACGAGGCCGCCTTCACGGGCAGCGTCCGCCAAACTTTTAACTCTTCCGTGGAAAAGGTAACCGCCACGATCAAAGCAGATAGTGGTGACTCCCTTTGCGAGAGCGCGTTCCGCGATGGCCTTTCCGACAATCGCAGCGGCTTCAACTCCGTTCTTGCCCTTGCACTGTGCAGCAAGCTCCTTGTCGTTGGATGCGGCGGCGCAGAGGGTCTTGCCCTGCTCGTCATCGACAACCTGTACGTAAATCTGCTTGTTGCTGCGGAACACGACCATACGAGGACGCTCGGCAGTTCCGTTGACATGCTTGCGTATACGGTAGTGAATCCTTCTTCTTCTTTCAATTCTATTGAGTGCCATAATTCAATCCTCCTTTTATTTTGCGGCCGCAGTCTTGCCCGCCTTGCGACGAAGCTGCTCACCGACGAACTTGATACCTTTACCCTTGTACGGCTCCGGCTTACGGAATGAACGGATCTTGGCAGCCACCTGGCCGACAAGCTGCTTGTCGCAGCTCTTGAGAACCAGAACCGGATTCTCGCCTTTCTTGACATCCGGAACTTCGGCCTTCACCTCGGCAGGAAGCATAAGCTGAATCTCATGTGAATAGCCAAGAGAGAAAGTGAGAATCTGGCCGCTTGCGGCGACACGATAACCTACACCCACCAACTCCTGCTTAATAGTAAACTGTTCGCTGACACCGACAACCATGTTGTGCGCAAGAGCACGGTAAAGTCCGTGCATGGAGCGGTGACGCGGCTGGTCGGTCGGGCGTGCGAACTTGATCTGATTGTCCTCAATGGTGACGGTAATGTCCGGATCAATCTTCTGGGACATCTCACCATGAGGTCCTTTAACCTTCAGCACGTTGCCGGAGAGGAGCTCGGCGCTCACCCCGGTCGGAAGGCTTACAGGCAATTTACCAATTCGTGACATCTAATAAAAACTTGTTTAAGATTAATATACGTAGCAAATGACTTCGCCGCCAATTCCGAGCTCTCTGGCCTCCTTGTCGGTGATGATGCCCTTGGACGTGGAGAGAACCGCGATTCCGAGTCCGTTGAGGACACGCGGCATATTGTCCACGTCAGTATACTGGCGCAGACCCGGAGTCGATACGCGATCGATCCTCCTGATGGCCGCAGCCTTGGTCTGAGGGTGATACTTGAGGGCGATTTTTATGGTGTTGTACGGGGTACCCTCCACTACTTTGTAACTGAGGATATATCCTTTCTCACAGAGAATCTGGGTAATGGCGACCTTCATCTTGGAAGAAGGCACTTCCACTATCTTCTTGCCTGCACTGTATGCATTGCGAATTCTGGTGAGGTAATCTGCAATTGGATCAGTCATATCTTTAATATTCTTTAATTTCTACCAACTTGCCTTCTTGACTCCCGGGATGAGACCGCTGCTGGCCATCTCGCGGAACTGGATGCGGCTGATGCCGAACGCTCTCATATATCCCTTTGGACGTCCGGTAAGAGAGCAGCGATTGTGAAGGCGGACAGGAGAAGCGTTCTTCGGCAGCTTGTCAAGAGCCGCCCAATCACCGGCCTCCTTGAGGGCCTTTCTCTTCTCGGCGTACTTGGCTACGAGTTTGGCACGCTTGACCTCGCGGGCTTTCATTGATTCCTTTGCCATAGTATATTATTTGTTATGTTTCTTGAAAGGCAGCCCGAACGCAGAGAGAAGAGCGTGGCACTCCTCATCGGTCTGAGCCGTGGTTACGAACGTGATCTCGAGCCCGTGAATACGCGGATTCTTGTCGATGTCAATCTCCGGGAAGATGATCTGCTCCTTGAGTCCGAGGGTGTAGTTGCCGCGTCCGTCCATGTTCTCGGCGATGCCGTTGAAGTCGCGGATACGCGGGAGCGCAACCCTGATGAGCTTCTCGAGGAACTCGTACATCTTCACGTTGCGGAGAGTCACCTTGGCTCCGATAGGCATGCCCTTGCGGAGCTTGAAGTTGGAGATATCCTTTCTGGAGGTGGTGACGAGGGCCTTCTGACCGGTGATGAGAGAGAGCTCTTCAGCAGCCTCCTCGACGATCTTCTTGTCCTGCGTACCGGCGCCGATACCTTCGTTGATGGTGATTTTAACGAGGCTCGGAACCTGCATCACGGTAGAGTATGAGAACTGCTTCATCAGCTTGTCCACAATCTCTTCCTTATAAACCTTCTTGAGGGTAGGCACATAACCTGCAGCCAGGGGCTGGGCCTGAACCGTTGAGTTTTTCTTTGCCATAATTATTTGATCTCCTCCCCAGATTTTTTAGCGAAACGGATTTTCTTGTCTCCCTCCATCCTGTAGCCCACGCGGGTAGGAGTATTGCTCTTTGGATCGATAAGGTTGAGGTTTGAGACGTGAATGGAAGCCTCCTGCCTAAGGATGCCGCCCTGAGGCTGCTTGGCATTAGGCTTGGTGTGCTTGCTGACCATATTGATACCTTCAACGATGGCGCGGTCCTTTGACGGATCCACAGAAAGAACCTTCCCGGTCTTTCCCTTGTCGTTACCGGCATTCACATACACGGTGTCGCCTTTCTTAATATGTAACTTCTTCATAATGCTTGTTCAATTAAAGGACTTCCGGCGCCAGTGAGACGATTTTCATGAAGTTGGCACGAAGCTCTCTGGCTACAGGGCCGAAGATACGCGTACCGCGAAGTTCGCCGGCGTTGTTGAGAAGCACGCAGGCATTGTCATCAAAACGGATATAGGATCCGTCCGGACGGCGGACCTCCTTCTTGGTGCGTACAACTACAGCTTTTGAAACCGTACCCTTTTTGGCGTCACCGCCAGGTATGGCACTTTTGATTGCAACGACAATCGTATCGCCGACGGTCGCATAACGATGGTGAGTACCGCCAAGCACGCGGATGCAGAGAACTTCCTTCGCCCCGCTGTTGTCGGCCACCTGTAAACGTGTTTCCTGCTGTATCATATGTTATTTTGCTTTTTCTACGATTTCTACTAGTCTCCAGTTCTTTGTCTTGCTGAGAGGACGGGTCTCCATGATGCGCACGGTGTCGCCGACGCCGCACTCGTTCTTGTCGTCCTGAGCGACGAACTTGGTGGTCTTCTTGACGAACTTGCCGTAGAGAGGATGCTTCTCCTTGGTCTTCACGGCAACAATAATGGTCTTGTCCATCTTGTCGCTGACCACCACCCCTGTTCTTTCCTTACGAAGATTTCTTTCCATAAGATTTTTGATTTAGTTCTGTTTTTCTTTTTCAGCAAGGATAGTGATCATAAGAGCTATATCCCTTCTGGTCTTACCGATTTTGGAAGTGTCCTCCAATGGAGAAATCGCGTGATTAATCTTCATTGTGTCAAGATTGCTCTTCTCAACCTCAATACGGTCGCGCAGGTCTGCTACAGACATATCGCGTGCTTCTGATGCTTTCATTTCTCTTCTCCTGAATTATTCTGTGTAATCTCTGCGCACTACGAACTTGGTCGCAATCGGAAGCTTGTTGGCGCCGAGACGCATAGCCTCCTTCGCAACGGCAAGTGAAACCCCTTCGGCCTCGAAGATGATGCGGCCCGGAGTGATAGGCGCAACGAATGCATACGGGTCACCCTTACCTTTACCCATACGGGTATCGAGAGGCTTCTTGGTGATAGGCTTGACAGGGAACACCCTGATCCAAATCTGACCCTCACGGTTCATACAACGCGAAATAGCCTGACGGGCAGCCTCAATCTGCTGCGCCGTGAGCCAACAATTTTCAAGGGTCTTGATGCCGAACGATCCGAACGCAAGCTGATTGCCCCTCTGGGCATTGCCTTTCATGCGGTTCTTCTGCTCCCTTCTAAATTTTGTTCTCTTAGGTTGTAACATCTCTGTATTACTTTTAAAAATTTATTTCACTAAAATCCCCAAAATCAATCTCTTACGTGAGAAGAGCCCATTTTTTGGGACTGCAAAGTTAGCAAAAATTATCGAAATACCATCGCTCACCTCAAAAATTTTGAAATATTTTCGACACGGAATCTGTATGGTCAAATTCCACTATTTCAAATCATTGCAATTCTTGAGAAAAAGTTTTTCGCGCTGTTTTCGACATCGGCCCGACGAGATTTCCGGCAAGCCCGGAGAGAACTGCTTATCTTTGCAGGCTGTGAAACTCAAAATCCTCATATTGACAGCCGCCGTCCTCCTTGCCGCCGCCGCTCCGCTCCGCTCGCAGGGAGCGCGCCGCATCACGGGCACCCCGATGTACTATAGCGTCACCGAGGCCGGGGACACGGTTTTCCACGACAGTCTGGATCCCGTGTGGGTGTTTCCGAAAGGGAAGGGGATGAAATCGGGAGACTGGAGAAAATACTACCGGCTCGTGCAGAACTTCAACAAGGTTTACCCCTACGCGCTCGTCGGGCGCAAGATGATGGCCCAGGTGGACAGCACCATGGCGGCCGACGTCAGCAAACGCTCCCAACGCAACCGATACGTCAACGACGTGGAGAAGGAGCTCTTCAGAATCTTCGAAAAAGACATCCGGGGGATGACCGTAAGCCAGGGGCTGCTGCTGATGAAGCTTGTGGACCGGGAATGCGGGATGAGCGCCTACGAAATCATCAAGACGTATGAAAGCGGATTCGCCGCCAACTTCTGGCAGCTCGTGGCGAAACTTTTCTCACAAGACCTCAAGTCGCGCTACGACCCCGCCGGGAAAGACGCAAAGACAGAAGAACTCTGCAAGATATGGGATTCCGGGGACTGGGACAGCTTCTACTGGTCCATCTTCATGACATCTCCGCCGCGCACGACAATCCGCACCGAGACCCTGAGCAGCACCGTCAGAAAGCGTTAGAAGCTGTTTTAAACAGCTTCTTAGCGTGACTTCAGCTCGAACCCGTCCCTGCTGAAACGGCCGAACGGCCGGCCGCCGTCCATCCAGTCTTTGAGGACGATGAGCCGCGACCCCGTAGGGAGGGTGATGTCCACGGCATCGTGGAAATGCCCGAACACAAAATAATCCACCCTGCCCCGCCCGGACTCCTGAAGAGCAAAGCGGTACAGGGGTTCTTCGCTCCCCCGGAAGTGATAGGGCTTGTGAGTGCGGCGGTTGGAGTTGGACCAGCCCAGCCCGATACGGAAAGCTATCCAAGGATGAAGCGCGCTGAACATCTTCTGCAATGTCCTGTTGTGGAACACCCTCAGCATAAATGAATATCTTTTCTTCGCACCGCCCAAGGTGTCGCCATGTCCCAGACAGAACACCTTGCCCTCAAGCTCGATGCGGAACGGCTGATCGAAACGGTGCATCCCGAGATCCTCGAAATAGGAATAGCACCAGATGTCATGGTTGCCCGGACAGAACCACACCTCAACCCCGTCATCCATCAGAGCGATGAGGGCCGCCACGACCCTTGCTCCGCAACGCGGCACCACGTCCCTGTACTCGTACCAGAAATCCCAGATGTCGCCGAGCAGGAAAAGAGCCTTGGCCCTGTCGCGCGGCAGCTCTTTGAGAAAGGATATGAATCGCGCCTCCCTGTCCGCCGGATCGTTGAGATTCAGCCCGAGGTGCACGTCCGAGACAAAATAATATAGGTCGCGCTCAGCCATCCCCTAAGAGAAGATGAAGATGGCGGCCGCTGCGAGTATGCAGTACAGGGAGAACCAGGACAGCCTGGCCCTGCTCACGAGCGCCACCATGACCTTGCAGGCGAAAAGGCCCGAGACGAACGCCGCCGCAAAGCCGACGGCCAACGCTCCGAACCCCACGCCCGGGGCCGTCTCCGCTCCGGCTCCCAGCATGTCAAGAACCGTGAGGAACTGCTCGCCCAGAATCGGGATAAGCACCATGAGGAAAGAGAACTGCGCCATCTTCTCACGGTTCACGCCGCACACAAGGCCCGTGGCGATAGTGGTGCCGGAGCGCGAAAGTCCGGGAGCGACCGCACAGGCCTGACTGAGCCCGACAACGAACGCCTGCCACCAGGAAATGCCGTTGCGGCTGGAGTTGCGTATCCTGACCCTGCGGGTGAACACGTCCGAGAAGCACAAGAGAAAGGCGGTCACAAGAAGACAGACGGCCACGGTGTGCAGATTGTCTCCGAACAGAGCCTCCACCTTGTCCTTGAAGAAGAAACCGACAATGGCGACCGGAACCATGGAAAGGCATATCTTCAGGAAATAGTCCGTCTCGTCATTGTACTTGAACTGGAAAACCCCCTTTAAAATGCTCCATATCGCGCCCCAGAACACCACTATCGTGCTCAATACGGTGGCAAAATGGACCGTCACCGTAAAATCCAGAAAACCCTCCCCGTCAACGCCGAGCAGGGATTTGAATATCATCAGATGGCCGCTGCTGCTTACGGGAAGAAACTCCGTAAGCCCCTGGACCACGCCCAGCACAAAAGCCTCCCACCATTCCATCACTTGTCCTCCCCTTCCTTTTTGTCCTGAAACTCGCCGAGAATCGCGGTCGCGATAACCACTATGCCGGAAAGTATCACGAGCGGCGCGGCGACAAGTCTGCGGACATCAAACATCGCATAATTGAAAACCTGAGGGTCATCGGAGCCCCCGCCTATCATCAGGACGAAACCGGCCGCCATCACTATCGTGCCGGCAATCAGGAGTTTCAGCCCTTTGGGGGTCATAGCCATCTTATCCATATAACTGTCAATAATATAAATCATCCTTTGGAGCATCGGAGAGTTTGCCGACGACAAAATAAGTGCTGAGAGCGCACAGAAGCACGCCCGTAACGAATATGATTCCCACCGTAACGAGGAGCGACGAGCTGCTGAGAACGGCGAAGAACTGCGGGAAAGAGCGGCTCGCCGCATACAGACCTCCCGCGAGTGTCGCCGAAGACAGCACGGAGGCCACAAGTCCCTGTATTATTGCGGATTTGAGGAACGGAGCCGTAATGAAAGAGCGCGTCGCCCCGACCAGCTTCATCGTATGGATGGTGAAGCGTCTCGCATACACGCTGAGCCTCACCATATTGTTGATGAGCGCAAAAGATATGGTCAGGAGAATCGCCACCAGCACCGCAAACACGGCCGAAATCCTGGTGAGATTGGCATCCAGCGCCTCCACCAGCCCCTGACGGCTGTCCACTTCATCCACAAGAGGAGAAGCCGACAAGACCTTGACGACAAGCGCGAGGCTGTCCGGCGCCACATACTCCGCATTGAGGGAGATGTCCGCCGACACGGGGACGGGAGAGGTCTCGAAAACACTGAGAAAATCCTCCCCGAGCATTTCGGAGAGCTCCTTCTCCCCCTCTTCCCGCGAGACGACCCGGACCGATTTGACATAAGGAAGCGATGACGCGGAAGATGCGTAGGTCTCCGCCTGCTTCCCCGTCACGTCCTGATTGAAAATCACCGAAATCTTCACGTTCTCCTTGAGATAGCGCGACACGGCGCCGACATTGACCGCCAAAAGGGCCGCAACGCCCACAAGCAGCAACACAAGGCTGATGCTTATGACGCTGGAAAGATAGGCGTTGACCATACGCCTGCGCAGCAACTTGTTTTCCCCTTTGGACATCGGAATTCAAATCAAGTTCCAAAGATAATAAATATCCATTTATCGAAAAAAATTATTATCTTTGTAATTATGAGTGCTTTCAAGCAGAAGATACTTTTTGTCGATTCCGAGATTTATCCTTATCTCCCGGAATCGGATATGGCGAACATAGGGCGCTCCCTGCTTCAGGGCGTTCAGGAGCGCAAGAGGGAGATCCGTTCATTCATGCCGCGCTTCGGATGCATCAACGAAAGGAAGAATCAGCTCCACGAAGTCATCAGACTCTCCGGGATGAACATAATCATCGGAGACGTGGACAGGCCCCTCATCATCAAGGTCGCCAGCCTCTCATCCCCGACCAGAATACAGGTGTATTTCATTGACAACGAGGATTATTTCCGCCGCAAGCAGACTTTCTGCGATGCCGGCGGCAAGTTCTTCGAGGACAATGACGAGCGGGCGATATTCTTCGCGCGGGGGGTTCTCGAGACCGTCAAGAAGCTCCGCTGGGCCCCGGACATAATCCACTGCCACGGCTGGATATCCCATCTTGTCCCGGCCTACCTCAAGAAAGCCTACAAGGAAGACCCGATATTCTCCAACAGCAAGGTCGTGCTTTCCCTCTACGACGACACGCCCGAGAGCGACTTCTGCCCGACGTTCGCGGAGAAAGCCAGCTTCGGCGGTCTCAAGAAAGAAGACCTGAAAATGCTCGAAAAGCCGGATGGCATAAATCTTGCTCGAACGGCCGCTCAGTACTCGGACGGAGTGATTCTGGGAGCCGCAGGCGTGAAGCCGGAAATCGTTTCCTGGTGCAAAGATTCGGGACTTCCCGTACTGCCGTTCAACGCCGCCGCCCTCGAAGACGGAAGCTATGTGGACGAGTACTGCAGATTTTATGATGAACTCTAAGATGAACACACGCTTCCTCGCCGGACTTGCGGCCGTCGCCTGTCTGGCATCCTGCATTGACAGCAGCAGCGGACTCGGCGGAGACCTCGTTCCCGCAGGACAGTTATATAAGTTCTACACCGTGGACGTTCCGGTGTCTCAGGTTTACGTGCGCATGGCCGACAGCCTCTCCGGGCTGAGCAGTTCGCGCATAACGATAGGCGCCGTGCGGGACAAGGAATACGGACTCACCACGAGGAAGAGCGCCCTGGCACTCATCCCGCTCACCGATGAAATGGACTTCGGCGAGAACCCGCAGTTCAAGAGTTTCCACTTCTCGGCAAGCCTCGACACCGTTTCGGCCGGAGACCCGTCGCAGAAGAACATCCTCCAGAACGTCAACGTTTACGAGCTCTCGCGGGCAATAGACTACACCAAGGATTTCGACTGCAACAAGCCTTTCCCGCATTCGGACGGGAGCATTGCCAAAGGGACTCCCGTCTTCAACGGAAGCGACTCTCTTTCTTTCAATTTCACTGAGGAGTTCGGCAAAAAATATCTCGGAATCACGAGCGAAGACCTGGAGGACATCAACACCTATCTCAAAAAGTTCCCGGGCATCCTGATTGAGACCGACACCCCGTCCGGGGATGGCGGACGCATAAACATGTTCAAGCTGCAGCTGGGCTACAACAGCTCCTACGGATATATCGAGGGGAACTATGCCAAGCTGTCATTCTCCGGAGAATACGACGGGGAGCGCAAGGACAGCTCGTTTCTGTTCTATTTTGGCGCGGACAAGTTCTACGATCTCGATTCGCTCTTCAGCTCCACTTCGGCCGGCAGCTACCCTCAGTACGCGCTCAATCTCTCCACTCAAGAGACCGATGAGAACGTAGGCTATGCCGAGAGCGAGATAAAAATCGAAGGCGGCGGCGGATTGAAGCCGGTGATTTTCGCCAAAGAGCTCAAGCGGATAGCGGAAGAGGCCATCGCGTCAAAGGGCGGAGACCCGAAGACGGCCGTCATCAACAAGGCCTCGCTGATTTTCCCGTTCGAAAAGCCGTCGGACATCGATGAGCTGGACCGCTGGCCGGACGTGCTCTCGCCGACCTGCAGAATTACGGAGAACAACGTAACCCGCTTCATGGGTCTTACCGATTCCGGCTCGTCGTATGAAGATCAGGGCGACATCAACCGCTCGCTTCTCGAATACGCCCCGGACATAACTTTCCACGTTCAGGAACTTCTGAAGATAGACAGCTCCGATCTCTCCGGCAAGAATACCGTGCGTCTGAACAAGGGCTTCTATGATATCTGGCTGCTGATCATGGCCAACGAGACGGTCACGACGACCACTTCCGGCTCGTCCGATCTCAGCGAAATGTACCAGTATCTGGCCTATCAGAGCTACTACAACGACATGTACGGCGGATACGGGAGCTACGGAGGATACTCCAACTACTACTCCAATTACTACAATTACGCGATGATGGCCGCATACGCCAGCCAGTCCACCACCACTACGAGCGTTTCCACGCAGCTGGACAAGGACAGGTTCTACCGGGCGAAACTCAACGGGCCCGCAGCGGCGAACGGCAGGGTGCCTCACCTGCAGCTGACCTTCGCGATACCCGAAGAATAAGAAAAGGGGTGACTAAAATAATTCTAGTCACCCCTTTTTTCTTTGTGTCGTGGAAGGGAGATTATTTGTTGAGCTTCTCCGCTACCTTGTCACATGCATCCTTGACGGTTGCGATTGTGCTTGTTTCCTCATCAGGAATCTTAATGCCGAATACTTTCTCGAACTCCATAAGAAGCTCAACGGTGTCAAGTGAATCAGCACCAAGATCGTTCGTAAAATTCGCGGTCTCGGTAACCTCTGACGGTTCTACGCCGAGTTTGTCAACTATTATCGCCTTGACCTTTTCTACAATTTCTGGATAATCCATAATGTTAGATATTAAGTTTTATTAGTACATCCTAATAACCAAAAAGGCCCACAAAGTTACGAAAATTTTTTATTCCTCCAAATCCGTGGTTTTACGGATGCCGGGAGCGCTGCCGGGACGGCTCAAATTGACCCATATACGCAGTCCGTTGAGGGAATTGAGCAGGTAGAAACTGTACTTGATGAGATAAATCAGCGCGTATGAATCCGAAGAATGCGAAAGCGTCACGGCCCACATCACCACTGAAGCGATGTTGACTCCTATCCAGAAGAACCACTGCTCCATAAAAGCCATGGACATGAGCATCTGCCCGAGGATATTGCACATCATCGAAAGCGCGTCCATCAGGATGGCGAGTTTGAGAACCTGCTGCGCCTCCGGGGATCCGACCCTGAGAAGCACGAGGTACGACACGCCCAGCCCGGCCAGGAAAATTGCGCCATACAGCGCCCACTGCCGCCCGTTCAAGCGCCTCGCCCTCACAGACTCTCCGGAGACCGCCCCGCGCTTTTTCCACTGGAAGAAGCCTATGAACTGCATCGGAAGGAAATAGAGTATATGAAGGGCGGCATTGCCATACTTTCCCCCGACAAAACACATCACCCCGTATATCGACACGTCGAACAGACCGAAAAGAAAGGTGAGAATCTTGGCATTGGCGGAACAGACGGTGCTGAGCACCCCCATCAGCGAGCCGAAGGCGGCGACTATCAGCATCGCCTGACCGGTCTGCGCGTTCTGGAGCTTCAGCAGAGTGGCGGCGACCATGACAAGCGTCATTCCGACAAGGATAAAAGCATTGAAGCATTTGTTAAAGTCAACTTTCGATATTTTCATCTTGATTTTCGTTGTTGAGTTGAGCCTTGATTTTTGATGCCATGGACCCTCCGACCAGCGAAGATATCTCTTCGAGGGAGGCGGCGGCAATCCGGGACACGCTGCCGAAATGCATCAGCAGTCTCTGCTCCGTCTGTTCGCCGACACCCTTGATCTCTCTCAGGGCGGAAGACAAGGCCGCCTTGCTCCGCAGGGAGCGGTGGAAAGTGATGCCGAAACGGTGCGCCTCGTCGCGAACCCTCTGCAATAGTTTGAGAGCTTGGGAATTACGGTCGAGAAAGAGCGGATACGGGTCTCCCACTCTGATCACCTCCTCAAGCCTTTTGGCAAGACCGATGACCGTCAGCTTTTTCTCCAGCCCGAGCTCGCAGATGGCCTGATACGCGAAGTCCAGCTGGCCTTTTCCGCCGTCTATCACCACGAGCTGAGGCAGATCGTCCGGAGACTCCAGACAAAGCCGCGAATACCTGCGGTTGACAACTTCTTTCATGGAGGCGTAGTCGTTGGCCCCGACCACGGTCTTTATCTTGAATTTGCGGTAGTCCTTTTTGGACGGCTCCCCTCCCCTGAACACGACACACGATGCGACCGGATTGGTACCTTGAATATTGGAGTTGTCAAAACATTCTATGTGCTCGGGCAATTCCTTCATCCCCAGAGCTTTGCGCAGCTCCTCCAGCACGGCGGCCCTGAATTCGTCGGGGTTGGTGTGCTCGCGCTGGCGCAGAGAATTGAAGCGGAATTCCTTGGCGTTCTTGTCGCTGAGTTCCAGAAGGGCCAGCTTGTCGCCGCGCACGGGGATTCTGAACGAAACGCCCTCGATGCTGACATCCGGCAGGAACGGCACCAGGACCTCCTTGCTGAGGGAGCCGAACTTGGACTCTATCTCTGCGATGAAAGAACTCAGGACACTGGCGCGGTCCTCCTCGATATTGAGCTTGAAGCCGAGATTGAGGGACTGAATGACGGCACCGCCCTTGATACGGAGGAAATTGCCGAAAGCCTCCTGTCCGTCGAACACCAGAGAGAACACGTCGATGTCCCGGTCTCCGGCCGCAGTGATGATGGACTTGGAGTAGTGGCTCTGCAAAGCCTCAATCTTCTGTTTGTAAAATGCCGCCGACTCGAAATCCAGCCCGTCCGACGCCTTCATCATCCTGTCCTTGTAGTCCTTGATGATATCGTTCACCCCGCCGCTGAGAAGACGGATGACCTCGTTGACATGGCCAAGATACTCCTCCTTGGAAACTGCCCCGACGCAGCAACCTCCGCAGCGATGGATATGGAAGTCAAGGCATGGACGGAACTTATGGCGCAGAACCGCGTCCGAGGTGATGGAAAGACGGCAGGAGCGGAGCGGATAGTTGGCCTCGAAAAAATCCAGAAGCGCTCTGGCGTGCATTACGGAACTGTACGGCCCGAAATAACGGTCGCCGTTGCGCACAAGCCTTCTGGTAAGGTACACCCTCGGGAACTCCTCATCGGTAACGCATATCCAAGGGTATGTCTTGGAATCCTTGAGAAGGATGTTGTACCGGGGCTTGTATTGCTTGATGAGGTTGTTCTCGAGCAGAAGTGCGTCGGCTTCCGTATCGACCACGGAATACTGCACGTCCGCGATCTTCGACACAAGCACCCGGGTCTTGAGCGTCAGGCGCTCCGGGCTGACGAAATACTGGGCGACCCGACGGTTGAGGTCCTTGGCCTTGCCGACATAAATCACAGTTCCCTCGGAGTTGTAGTATCTGTACACTCCGGGGGAATGTGGCAATAGGCTTATTTTCTCCTTAACGTCCAAGCGCCTCGGCGACCGCCTTCTCTATGTCCGCGCCCCTGAGGTCACGCTTGATGATGACTCCGTCCGGGCCGACGAGCATGATGTGAGGGATGCCCTGAATGCCGTAGATGTCGGTAGGAATCCTCTGCGCGTTGATAATCTGGCTCCAGACAACCCCGTGCTCGACGGCGGCAGCCTTGGTGTCGGCGGGCTTGTCCCAAACCGCCACGCTGAGCACGTCGAAATCCTTGCCCTTATACTTGTCGTAAACGGCCGCAATGTTAGGTATCTCCCTCTTGCACGGGCCGCACCAGCTCGCCCAGAAGTCAACGAGGACATACTTGCCCTTGCCCACGTAATCCGAGAACTTGACCGTGCTGCCCTCCGGGTCGGACGGATCCTGGACAACGGTGAAATCGGTGAAAACCTTGCCTGCGGAAGTGTTCTTCTTGGCATCGAGGACGGACTTGTACTTCAAAACGGTGGAGTCCTGCGCGGCCTCGCCTTTCAGAAGCCCGAGGGCCTCCTCCTGCTGCTCCGGCTCAACCATATTCCAGATGTCAGAGATCACGGCGACGGCCAGCTGCCCGGACGGCTCCTTCTTGAGGATGTCGAACCTTTCGCTGACATATTTGTCAACGGACTCGTTGTAGAGTTTTTCCAAATCAGCTTCCTTCTGCTCTTCCGTGAGCGTGGAATCAGACTGAATTTTCTCGGAAGACGCTCTGTACTCTTCCATGAATTTCTCGTTGCCGGCCTGATAGTCGGCGAGTTTCTGCTCCTCAGAAACACCCTTGCAGCCGGCCGCCGCAATTATCAGAGCGGCTGCTGCGAACATCACTTTTTTCATACTCAAAAAATAAAGTTATGTGTGAAAATAAATATCTTTTTACATCAACAAAAGCCGGCTCGCCACGCGAACCGGCCGTAAATATAGTAATTTATTTAAAATTACCTCTGATTGTTGTCCCTGCGTCCTCCACGACGGTCGTCTCTGCGTCCGCCGCGACGGTCGCCACGATCACGTCCGCCGCGATTCTGCCCGGCGGCCTGTGCGTTGGCTGCGGAAAGGGCGGCAGGAGTGAGATCCTGCTTACCGTAACGCTCGCCGTTGCAGATCCAGACCTTGATTCCGAGCGCGCCCACCTTGGTGTGAGCCACGGCAAGGGCATAGTCGATGTCCGCACGGAAAGTGTGGAGAGGGGTACGACCCTCCTTGAACATCTCGTTGCGAGCCATCTCGGCACCGCCTACACGACCGCTGATCTGAATCTTGATGCCTTCTGCGCCGACTCTCATGGTGTTGGCAACAGCCATCTTGATGGCACGGCGGTATGACACGCGGCCCTCAATCTGACGGGCAATGCTGTCAGCCACGATGTTGGCGTCAACCTCAGGACGCTTCACCTCGAAGATGTTGATCTGAACATCCTTGCTGGTGACCTTCTTGAGCTCCTCCTTGAGTTTGTCCACCTCGGTGCCGCCCTTGCCGATGATGAAGCCCGGCCTTGCGGCATAAATGGTGACAGTGATGAGCTTGAGAGTCCTCTCGATGATAATCCTGCTGAGGCTTGCCTTCGCGAGACGCTTGCCAAGATATTTGCGGATCTCGTAATCCTCTGCGATCTTCTCCGCATAGTTACCACCACACCAGTTAGAGTCCCAACCACGGGTGATACCGATTCTGTTGCTGATAGGATTTGTTTTCTGTCCCATATTATTTATTCTCCACTGGTTGTTTTACATCAAGGATGACGGTGACGTGGTTGGAACGCTTGCGGATGCGGCCGGCACGGCCCTGCGGGCACGGACGGATACGCTTCAGCATACGGCCGCCATCGACCATGATGGTCTTGACATATACGTTGCCGTTATCAAGTTCTTTGCTCTTGTCCGGATTCTTGGCTTCCCAGTTGGCGATGGCGCTGCGGAGAAGTTTCTCGAGACGGACTGAAGCCTCCCTCTTGGAGAACTTCAGAAGATCGAGAGCATGGTTGACCTCAACTCCGCGAACCGTGTCTGCGACAAGGCGCATCTTGCGCGGAGATGAAGGGACATCATTCAGCTTGGCAACTGACGTAACCTTCTTCGCCTCCTTGAGGCGTTCGGCCATAAGTCTTTTACGCTTTCCCATAATGATGATTACTTCTTATTGTTACCTGAATGACCTCTGAACGTGCGGGTAGGCGCGAACTCTCCGAGCTTGTGACCTACCATCTGCTCCGTAACGTAAACAGGAATAAACTTGTTTCCGTTATGGACTGCGATTGTGTGGCCGATGAAGTCAGGGGAAATCATGCTGGCGCGAGACCAGGTCTTCACGACTTCCTTCTTCTTGCTGCCATCATTCATCGCGAGAACCCTCTTCTCGAGAGCCTCCTGAATATATGGACCTTTTCTTAATGAACGACTCATAATCTCTAAAGTTTAATTCCTGTTATTTCTTCCTTCTTTCGATGATGAACTTGTTTGAAGATGCCTTAGGATTACGTGTCTTGTAGCCCTTGGCAGGCAAGCCCTTGCGTGAACGAGGGTGTCCGCCGGAAGCACGGCCTTCACCACCACCCATCGGGTGATCTACAGGGTTCATCACGACGCCTCGGTTGTGAGGACGGATACCGAGCCAGCGCCTGCGGCCTGCCTTGCCGTGGCTCTCGAGGCTGTGGTCTGCATTGGAGACCTCACCTACGGTGGCGCGGCAGCTGACAAGCACCATGCGCGTCTCACCTGAAGGCAGGCGGAGGACGGCGTGATTGCCCTCACGGGCGGCAAGCTGTGCGAAGGTTCCGGCGGAACGGGCCATTGCGGCACCCTGGCCGGGACGAAGCTCGATATTGTGTACGAGAGTACCTACAGGAATTTCGGAGAGAGGGAGAGTGTTGCCGACCTCCGGAGCGACTCCGCTTCCGGAAGCGATGACCTGACCCACTTTGAGTCCTTTAGGAGCGATGATATATCTCTTCTCACCGTCTTGATACTGCACAAGGGCGATGCGGGCGCTGCGGTTCGGATCATACTCGATGGTGAGAACCTCGGCCGTGCAGTTGTCCTTGTCGCGGCGGAAGTCGATGATACGGTACATCCTCTTGTGTCCGCCGCCTCTGTAGCGTACGGTCATCTGGCCCGTATTGTTGCGTCCGCCGGTGCTCTTGAGAGGTTCGATCAATGATTTCTGAGGCTTCTTGGCGGTGATGTCGTCGAACGCGCTGATCACCTTGTTCCTCTGGCCCGGGGTTACCGGCTTGAATTTTCTAACTGCCATTGTCCTTCCCTCCCTTAAATGTTAGCGTAAAAATCAATCTTATCCTCACCTGCAAGGGTCACATAGGCCTTCTTGAAGTGATTCATGCGGCCGCGGAGGATGCCGGCCTTGGTGTAGCGGCTCTTCCTCTTGCCGTGATAATTGACGGTGTTGACAGCGGCGACGGAGACGTTGTACATCTTCTCAACCGCGTCCTTGATCTGAAGCTTGTTGGCTTCACGGTCAACGATAAAGCCGTAACGGTTCAACTTTTCGCCCTGATCCGTCAGCTTCTCTGTTATGATTGGCTTAATTATTATTCCCATCTTCGTGTTCTTTTAGCGCATGTTTCTCTGTGCGAGGACATCCTGCACACCGTCCACAAGCACAAGCTTGTTGGCGTTCATGATTGAATAGGTGCAGATTTCATCAACTGACACGACGTCCACATAAGGGAGATTGCGTGATGAAAGATAGATATTCGTAGAGTTCTGCGGGAGCACGTAAAGGACTTTGCGGTCACCTGCGCCGATGGCCTTGGTGATGTTGATCATGTCCTTCGTCTTAGGTGCGTCCAGAGAGAACGGCTCGACTACGATGATTGAATTCTCGGCGGCCTTGTATGAAAGAGCCGACCTGCGGGCAAGAGCCTTCAGCTTCTTGTTGAGCTTGTTGTGATAGAAGCGTGGAACAGGTCCGAACACGCGGCCTCCTCCAACGAAGATGTTGGACTTGAGACTTCCGTGACGGGCTCCGCCGCCGCCCTTCTGGCGACCGAGCTTCTTGGTGCTGTGGGCATTCTCGCTGCGGTCCTTCGTCTTGGCGTTGCCATGGCGCTGGTTGGCGAGATACTGGATGACGTCAAGATAGATGGCGTGGTCGTTCGGCTGCACGCCGAATACGCCCTCCTCAAGAGCAACTTTCTTTCCGGAATCAGTTCCGTCAATCTTTAATACTGCTAATTCCATACTCTTAAGCCTCCAAAATTACATAAGAACCTCTGGCTCCCGGAACGGAACCCTTGACAACTACGAGATTGTTCTCAGGAATCACCTTGATGACCTGAAGGTTCTCGACCTTTACCCTCTCGTTGCCCATGTGTCCGGCCATGCGCATTCCCGGGAGGACGCGTGAAGGCCATGAAGATGCACCCATGGAACCGGGGTGACGAAGACGGTTGTGCTGACCATGGGTCTGTCCGCCCACACCGGCGAAGCCGTGGCGGTGAACTACGCCCTGGAAGCCCCTACCCTTAGACGTGCCGATAACGTCGACGAATGCGACGTCCTCGGTGAAGATGTCGGCTACGGTGAACTTGTCACCGAGCTTCGGCTCTCCGGCGAAGTCCGCCTTGAACTCGACGAGCTTGCGCATAGGAGCGACACCTGCCTTCTTGAAATGCCCCATCAGAGGCGCGCTGGCGTGCTTTTCAGTCGTTTCGTCATAGGCAAGCTGTACAGCGGCATAGCCGTCTTTTTCAACTGTACGGAGCTGCGTAACAACGCACGGACCAGCCTCGATAACGGTGCATGGCACACTCTTGCCATCGGCACCGAAAACGGAAGTCATTCCGATTTTCTTTCCAATTAATCCAGGCATTGGTT
>CAVHNN010000002.1:0-90772 GCA_963637465.1 Paludibacteraceae bacterium | reverse complement strand
GGAGAAATCCCGGGAGATTGCAGCAAACCTGTTGTCGATGGGACTGCCGGTCAGCCAGATAGCGGAGTGCACCGGACTTCCCGAGGAAGAAGTAAAGAGCTTACGTCGCAGCTGAATCTGATTCAGTTCGGAGGGCCCCGCATTCTGACGACAATGGGAGCACCGTCATCTTTTTGGTCTCCTTCTTTCTTTCCGGGCTCATCGATGACGGTCAGATTCGCCTCAGCACCGCCAATGTCATCTCCGAGACCAAAACTACTTCCACCGATTTGCAGTCCGAGCAGTTCGCAAATGAAGAGACGGTGGGCATATTCCTCGTGGAAAACTCCACTAATGGCACCACTGGCTCGCAGCTTACTTCCGGCTCCGCTCCCGCCTGTATCTCAAGGGCGAAGTCCCGTAAGCTTTCCGGAAGGATTTGACGAGATGGCCAGAGTCCGAATACCCCATTTTATAGGCGATTTCCTTGACGGTCATCGTGCTGCTTAGCAAGAGATTCTCCACCGTCCGCAGCCTGCTTTTCGCCACGTATTTCTGCAGGTTCTCCTGGAAATTGCGCTTGAAGAAACTGCCTATATATCTGGGCGACAGGTTGAAAATTCTCCCGAGGTTCTCCGTGCTCAGCAAATCCGGCTGACTTATGTGCTCCTGGATGTACTGCAACATATACAGGGGGCCGCGCGGCTCCGCCGTCTGCAGATTCTTGAAAGAAACGTTGCGCTCCACGATTACGAGAATGCTGTTGACCCACAGCCTCAGCAGATAGTCGCAACATCCCCCTCCGGCTTCCTTTTCGCGCCGTATGAAGTCAAACAGGTGAAACACGACCTCCTCGTCCCGCCGGCTCAGCGATATTTCCGTCTGCCAGTCCGGGGAAAGAAATTCCTCCGCGACGTGTTTCCCGATGTAATCCTCCACGAAAGATGCCACGAAGCGGATGAACACATACTCGCTGTGAGTCTCCACCGTAAAACAATGCGTGGTCTCGGGCGGAATGAGAAACAGCGAACGGGCGCGATAGGAGACTTCCTGCGGCCCGCACCCCGCTTCCCTTGTGTAGAACCTTCCCGTCCCCTCAGTCACGTAGGCCATCTCGAAAAACGAATGTTGATGCTCCGCTATCGGAAACACTTCTCGGCTGCGGACCAATATCTCCAGCGGCTGGTAGAGGTTTTCCTTCCACATATATTTGATTTATCCAATAAAATCTTGCAAAGATACAATAAATCTTATATCCCCGCAGCATAAATTTGCAGCCCGAAAAAGGGCCCACGAGGAGCTTGGAAAAAGACTCAAAGAGGGCGGGGCAAGAAAGAAAACAAAGACGATGAAATTTGATTTGAAAGGCCACGCCGCCATGCTCGGCGCAAATTCGATGTGGGGATTGATGTCCCCGGTCTCAAAGATGATAATGGCGGGAGGTGCAATCACCCCCTTGGTAGTGAGCGACTTGCGCATCGGCGGGGCGATGCTTTTGTTCTGGGTCGTGTCCTTATTTACAAAGCCCGAGCACGTTGACCACAAGGACATGGTGACACTGTTTTTCGCTTCGCTCTTCGCCATCGTGCTCAATCAGGGCTGCTTCATGTTCGGGATCAGCCTGACTTCGCCCGGAGATGCCTCCATCATTACGACGAGCATGCCGCTCTGGGCCATGATTCTGGCCGCGTTCATCTTGAAAGAACCCATAACGGGCAAGAAGGTCCTCGGCATAGCCTTCGGTGCGGGCGGGGCCCTGCTGCTCATTCTGGGCAGCGCGCAGAACGGCCGGACAGCGTCCGCCAACGCGAACACGGCGATATGGGGGGACCTGCTCGTGCTCTTCGCCCAGTTCTGCTACGCCTTCTACATCGTGTTCTACAAGAATTTCGTGAGCAAGTATTCCCTCGTGACCATCATGAAATGGATGTTCACCTATTCTTTCATCTGCATGCTGCCTCTGTCCGCCAAGGACCTGACACACGCGCATTGGGCGGCTTTGCAGCCCCTTGACATCGCGGGCCTGGCCTTTATCGTGATCGGAGCGACTTTCGTCAGCTATATGCTGATTATCGTGGGGCAGAAGCGTTTGCGCCCGACGGTGGCCGGGATGTACAACTACGTCCAGCCGCTTGTCGCCTGCATCGTCGCGGTATGCTGGGGGCTGGATTCTTTCAATCTCACCAAGGTGATAGCCGTGCTCCTCATCTTCGGCGGAGTGTATCTTGTGACTTCCAGCCGCAGCCGTGCAGAAATGTCCGGAGCGGAAGCCTGACCCCCGCACCGGACATTGTCCCGAGTATCCGTCGAAGCGGATTATTCGTATTCTCCCGCCGGGTGCTTGATGTCCCTCACGGCGACGTCCCAGACCTTGCAGCACAGATCCTTGCCGTCCGGCCCCTCCACATAGAGGGTCACGACATAGCGTGCGTTGTCCTTGGCGTATTCGTGCACCGGATTCTGCTCCGTGGAAGTGGTTCCGTCGCCGAAATCCCATCTCCATGAAGTGATGTTGCCGTAGCTGCGGTCACGGAAGGCAACGAGCCTGCTGTGGTCGATCACCTCGTGGGTCCAGGCCGCCTCCACCGGTTTGCGGAACTGCGCTTCCAGCGGCATCAGGGTGAAAAGCCTTTCCATCGAAGCGTTGCCGAACATCCTGTGGTGCTGCGAGAGGTTCCAGAACCCGCTGTTGCCCTTGCCGCCGTCGTAGTCGATCACGGCCCAGCAGAGACCTATCTTCTTGCCCTCATAGAGCCTGCTCTCCGTGGAGTAGGCCGGCCCGTCGGGACTTGCGAAGTCGAACGGAGTGATGTAGAACTCGAACTTCAGAGTCCCGCTCTCCCCGTGCTTGAAGTCGTAGCTGTAGGCGTAGTTGGCGTAAGGCAGCTCCTTGAGCCACTGCTGCACTCCCCATACCATCGTCCAGGACTTGCCCGGAGTCGGAGGGGTCATGATGTGATAGTTCTGCGCGTGCACGTTCTGCAGCTGGAAGAATGCGTCGAAACGGCTGAGCACCTCTTCGTTGAGCCGGAACTCATCCACGTGCGGGCCTCCGGAGAGGTCTCCGTCCACCACGATTTCGAAGGTGTCGTTGCGCAGTCCGAGCTGGTCGAAGTCCCAGTAGTCATCATAGGCCTCGTAGTAGAAATAGAGCCGGTTGAGGCCGTCCACCCAGCCCACCTTGACCTTGATGTCGAGGGTGGACTTGTCTATGCCCTTGTGCTTGCCGCTGTCGTCCCACATCTCCTCCATCGGGACGGTGTAGCTCTCCGGGACGATGTCCCAGTCGGAGAAGTCCCCGTCGATGCGTGGAATTTGGTTCTTGGGGAACTGGAATACCTTGAATCCGGGTTCTCTCACCTGGGCTTCCACCGTCCTGCCCGGCAGCATGTTCTTGCCTTTGTAAGGGTTGTCCTGCGCGCCGAGCGGCAGCAGCATGCCTGCGGCGAGAACCGCAGGCATCAGAGTTTTCAGCATGTTCATTATTTATAGTTGTAAAGTTGAACCTTGATGAATCCCGGCTCCGGGGTGCCGAAGTTGAGGCCCTGCCCGGAGAAGCCGTCCTCGATCGCATAGAGGAGGTCGTAGCGGAGCTGGATCTGGTCGCCGTTCAGATAACGGCCCTCCACCCATTTGCCTCCCACGAAGTCCCCTTCGGTCACCTTGGCCAGTCCGACTATGTCCTTGCCCTCCTTGGGAAGGAAGGTGACGCGGACGTTGGATCCGAGGAAGAGATAGCTGTCCTCGCTCTCCCGGATGGCGATGGCATATCCGACGGCGTTCGGGTCGTAGGTGCCTCCGGTGAGCTGCGGAGCTCCGCCGTTGCGGCGGCCGCTGGAGACGAGCTCGAAGCAGATGCGGTAGTCTCCGAGAGTCACCTCGTCCTTGAGTCTCTGAGGGTTGGAGCCCTTGAGCCAGGTCGCGCGTATTCTTCCCTCGGCCTGGGCCTTGAGAATCTCTGCGGAGGCCGCGTCAGCCTTGCGGTAGAAGTCGCTGAAAGTGGCGTTGGAAGGAGCGAGCGCGTCCCTGTCAAGTCCGAAAGGAGAATATCCTATGCCGCCCATCTCGCCGATGGTGAAGGCCGCGTTGGCCGCTCCCTGCTGTCCGGAGTGGGATTCCGGCACGAATACCGGATTGCCGCTGCGGGCGTACATCCTGAGGATATCAGGGTAATCGGTCAGGTAGATGTCCGGTGAAAGCATGTCTATGGCAGGGGCCGCGGCTCTCCAGATGTCGTGGTTCTGCGCCTGCGGGCCGCCTGAAGGATAGTTTCCCGGACGGGTGTCCTCCGGCTGGACTATCCAGGCGTTGACGAAGGTCGGAAGGTTATAGACCGCCTTGCCTGCGGCGGACACCTTGTTCATATATGAAGCGTAGTTCCAGGCCATGAAGATCTCGTCTGTGCGGTCGTTCCTCCCGAACACCTCCTCCCATGTGCCGGAGGTCTTGAAATTGCTGTTCTTCCATGCCGCGAGGGTTTCCGGAAGGAGGGAGTCCTTGTGCTTTACGAGATAGTCCATGAGCTGCTGCGGCACCGCTCCGGCGATGGCCGCATTGGCGGCAGGGCAGTAGTCGCGGGTGTAGCCGTGGAGTCCCACCTCGTTCTCCATCTGAATCATTATCACGGTCTGCTCCCGGGAGTCGATGTCCTTGACGTGCTGCATCATGGCGGCGTAAGCCTTGCCGTCGGCCTGCGCCGTGGCGGCTCCGAGCGTGCTGAGTATAGGGAGCGTCTTGCCGTCCTTGGTAAGGGCTGAAGGGAAGCGCTGCGCGTCCTTCTTGACCCATGTCGGGTGGTAGCTGCTTATGCCGTTCTTCCAGCTTCCGAACCAGAGGAGGACGAGTTTCATCTCGCGCGCCCTGGCGTCGGCGATGAGGTCATCCACCACGGTGAAGTCGAATTTGCCTTCCTGCGGCTCCACCTGCTCCCAGCTGACGACGGCGAGGACGGTGTTGATGCCGGCCTGCTTGAGAGCGTCCCAGCGCGGAGCCATGTATGCCCGGCTTGAGGATGAAGAGTTCATAAGTTCACAGGAAAGAGCCAGATAAGGCTCGCCTTTCACGATGAGCTGAGTCACTTCGCCTCTCTTTTCGAGATGTGGTGCGGGGGCCGACGGGGTGTTGTCTGCGGACCGGGTGCACGCGGTCAGTGCAAGCGCCGAAGCGCAGATTGTGGTAATCACTTGTCTAGTCATAAAGATGGTTTTAGTTTTATCTTCGTAAAGGTACGATTATTTTCCGAGATGTTCTTGCAACTTATGTAATTATTCTTATCTTTGCCTTTACAATTTAGAATAATTCAAAATTAGAAAACTATGGCAAAGAAATTCAGATGCAGCGTTTGCGGTTATGTGCACGAGGGGGAGAACCCTCCTGCGGAGTGCCCGGTATGTCACGCCAAGGCGGACAAGTTCGTGGAAGTCAAGGAAGAAGACGGCAAGTGGGCCTGTGAGCACAAGCTGGGCGACGGCCGGGTGGAGGATGCCGAGGTGATGCAGGGCCTTCACGACCACTTCAACGGCGAATGCACGGAGGTGGGGATGTATCTCGCCATGAGCCGTCAGGCCGAGCGCGAGGGTTATCCGGAGGTGGCCGACGCCTTCAAGCGTTATGCCTTCGAGGAGGCCGAGCACGCCGCCAAATTCGCCGAGCTTCTCGGGGAGGTCGTCTGGGACACCAAGACCAATCTCAAGAAACGCGCTGAGGCCGAGGCCGGAGCCTGCGAGGGCAAGCTCGCCATCGCCACCCGCGCCAAGATGCTGGGCTACGACGCCATCCACGACACCGTACACGAGATGGCCAAGGACGAAGCCCGTCACGGAGCAGGCTTCAAGGGCCTGTACAAGAGGTTCTTCGGGGGCAAGTAAGGGGGAATTTACAAGCTTACGATGTCATCGGCGCTGCCGGTGACGGCTTCCCTGTGGGAGATGAAGATGAGCGTGAATCCGCGTTTCATGTAGGAGCGCAGGTTGGCGAGCATCTTCTTTTCCGTGTCGGGGTCCAGAGATGAGGTGGCCTCGTCCAGCAGGAGGATGCTTCCCTTCTGGAGCAGGGCCCTCGCCACGGCAATCCTCTGGCACTGGCCTTCGCTCAGTCCGCTGCCGGATTCTCCGCACGGGCTGTCCAGCCCCTCTGGCAGGTCGAGCACGAAATCGGCCGCCGCGATATGCAGGGCCTCTTTCATCTTCTCTTCGGATGCCGCAGGGTCGGAGAGCAGCAGATTGCTCCGTATGGTGCCGCTCATAAGTGTATTGCCCTGAGGGACATAGCGGAAGTTGCCCCGGGTGCCGGCCCCTGCCGGACGGCAGGAGCTGGCATCGTAAACCGTGACCGTGCCGCTCTCGGGCTTGAGCAGGCCGAGGATGAGTTTCACAAGGGTGCTCTTGCCGGCCCCCGTAGGTCCGGCGATGGCGGTGAGGGTTCCCGGGCGGAAGTCGTGCGAGAACCCTTTCAGCACTTTCCGTCCGCAGATGTCGGGATAGGCGAAGGTCACGTTCTCGAAGCGCACTCCGGCCTCCTGCGCTGCCGTCCACTTCTGCTCGTCCTTCTCGGCGGGCAGGCTGTCAAGTTCCATGAGGCGCTCTATCGAGGTCAGAGCGTGGATGAATGCCGGGAGTTCGCTTGCGAGGTCGGCCACCGGACGCTGCACCTGTCCCACGAGCTGCAGGAACGCGGTCATCATGCCGAAGCTGACCGCACCGCTCCGGATTCCGAGTATTCCCCAGATGAAGGCCGTCGCGTAGCCGCCCATGAACCCGAGGGACATCATGCCGCGCGCGACCGTGTGGTAGCCCAGCCTGGTCTTCGTCTTGCTCTTGAGGCGGGACTGGAGACCGCCCAGCGACGCGAGCACCCTCGCCGTCCCTATCAGGGTGAGGGCCAGCAGGCGGTTCTGAAGATTCTCCTGGAGCAGCTGCTGGATGTCGGAGTCGAGGCTGCGGATGTCGGAGGTCAGAGAGCGCAGCTTCAGGAAGAACAGCCGCGAGCCCACGATTGCCGCGCACATCAGGACGAGCAGCACCCAGAGCAGGCCCGGAGCCATCATCAGCAGATAGGCCGATGCCGCGACCAGCTGGCACAAGGTCACCGCCGCGCCGGGGATATGGCGGCACAGCAGTTCCGACACTATCCTTATGTCCTCTTCGAGCCGGTTGACGGCATCCCCGCTGCCGAACCTCTCCCTCCCCGTCCATTCAGAGGAGAGGACATTCCCGAAAAGGCTCTCCCGCAAAGTGTTCTGAGTTTGCAGGATGCCGTATTTCTCACAATATGAATAAGCGAGATTGGCCGCTATCTGAGTGGCCATGATGCAGGCCATGAGCGCGATTCTGCCGGGAAGAGGGGCGGGGGAGACCCCGGTCGCCACGTCCACGAGCTCTTTGCAGATCCACACGAACGAGAGCGAGGCGGCTATCCGCACCAATCCCAGCAGAAAGCAGGCGAGAGCCCACTTCCTCGCAGGGCCGGACATCCCGCGAAGACCCCCGAGGCAGCTGCGCAGACTCCGCATCGTTACTCAGTCAGAAGCCCCGCTTCGAGCCATTTCTCCACGAGCGCGTCGGCGTCGGCCTGCGCCGTCTTCTCGTCCACGTCGTACTGCCCGAGCAGCAGGTCGCGTACATCGCCTCTGTTGAACTCCTTGCCCAGAAGCGAGTTCCAGAGATAGGCCGCCGTGGAGTTGAGGGATACCATCTTGTTGAAGTCTATCTGGGCCAGGCCCTCTCCGATTACCATGTAAGTGTCTCCTATCGAACGGAGCACGAATCCTTCCTTGATTTTCATCTTATTTGTCTTTATTTATTTTTTTTCAGCCTTGAAGCTTTCCCGCCCCGGGCCGGGAGTCTTCTGTAGATGGCGAGAATCCAGCGCCTTACGGGCAGCAGAAAGTGCCACAGTCTGCCCTTTCCGGGCTTGATTTCCCTGCCTTCGCCCCGTATGATTCCGGTCACCTTGCCGAGCACGTCCTCCCTCGTGAAGCTCTCCGTGCCCCGTATGTTGCCGTCCCCCATCATCGTATAAATCTCTCCGTCATGCCTTATGATACGGTGCATCACATATCTCCCCGGAAGCTTCACGAGCACGATGTCCCCGACCTGCGGGTCGTCGCAGCTGTGCAGAACCACGCTGTCCCTCCCGTCACGGATGAACGGGAGCATGCTGTTGCCCCTTGCCCTGAGTATCACCTCGCGGCCTTCGCGCAGGAACTCCTCCACCTGCGAAAGCAGGATGTCATTGGGGAGCAGGAGCCGTGTCATCGCTCGCTTACGCTTGAATGGCACAGGAGGGCGGCCTCAGCGTCCGGGCGGCAGTCCAGCGTGTACATCGGCACGAGGGCGGCGAGTCTGCTGAGAGTGTCGTGTATCCCGTCGGACGTCCCCTTCACCTCGCGGAACGCCGAGCAGGAGGAATACAGCGAGGCGTAGGCCTCTATCGGGGAGAGGCGCCGTATCTTGTTTTCGGGGGACTGGCGTATGCGGACTACCGCCGCGAGCGGAACGCTCTCAGCCTTGTAGCATGGGGTCTTGCCGCTCCACGGGGTGCCGTAGATCCGGGCCTGCCCGTCCTTGATGCGGATCACCGGATTGTCATCGTTGAGCAGGGTGCTGCCTGGAATGTTCTCCCTCCAGAGCCGGCTGTGCGTGCTCTTGCCGGTGCCGCTCTTGCCGAGGAACGAATACCCGCGGCCATCGCATACGGTGACAGATGAGTGGATCTCCATAGTCCCGAGCGGGGCGGATGCCAGGGCGAACGCCAGCATCATGGAGTTGTCCAGCGCGAAACGCATAGCCGTGCCGCTCCCGGAGAGCAGCCGGAGCCTTACGTTGTGGAAATTCTCGTCGGAGAGGAGCAGCGCCGCCTCGGGAGCATCCATGTTCGGAGCCATCTTCACCGTCCATCCTCCGTCGAAACGGCTGATTTCCAGTCTCGGGAAACCTTTTTCCGCCGACGTATATACGTGCGTGACTTCCGGGATTTCCAGTTCATCCGTGATTTCGAGGCGGCAGAGAGGCTCCTGCGTCCCTGCGCCCTTCCCGTCCAGCTCGAACGGGGCGTAGTTGGTGCAGACTTCCCAGAGCACGGAGCCGTCCGGCGCCGAGATTTCGATAAGGTGGTCTGCTATAGAGTATTGTCTTGTCATTTCTTTATCGTTTGTCATTCGCCCCGTATCACCGCTCTTGTGCCGGAGGTGAAATATTTACAGAAAAACTTGACCGAGTCAAGCGGGAAAATCGCGACATGGCGCAGAAAATCCCCCGAATTGAGAAGGAACGAGCCGATCTTCCTGATGACGTAGGGATCTTTTCCGCGATTGCGCCGGCGGCGGTTCTTGCCGAAATTGCCCACCTTTTCTATGAATTTCCAGAGCTTGTCGGCCTTGCTCTCCGATTTCCTGTCATACATCGGGGCCTCCTCCTTGGGAAGAGCGAGATATTTGACGATGAAGGAGAGGAACGCCTGCCATTCGCCGACTATCCCCATCTGCCTGAGCCTTGAGGCGAGAAGTTCCCGGTCAATCCGGGCGCAGTGGGTGTGAAGAACCCTTGCCCAGTCGCACAGCTGCCTGAGCCCCAGGCCGCCGCAGTAGAAGTGCTGGAGGAGGTGGACGAAGATGAACATGGCGTCGAAATCTATCGACGGGATGCGGACCCGGACACCGTTCACGTCGAGCTGGCGGCAGCCCCCCGGCTCGAAGAGCGCCTCCTGCGCCGAATCGAGCACGTCGTTGATTCTGCCTCCGAGGCTGGTGTGGACCGTGCCGTGAAGCTCGACCTCGATATCGCCTATCATCGCTCCGAAGTGAAGCTTGTCGCGCCCCTCCCCGTCAACATTGTCAGCTATTCCGGAGAGAACCGCCTTGGCATCTTCGTAGTCCTTCGGTCTCACTATGAGGTCGATGTCTCCGCTCATCCTCCCCTCCGGTCTGGAGTAGCACTGCGCCACGGCCTGACCTTTGACGAGGATGACAGGTACCCCTGCCTCATCGAACAGGGGGATAATCCTGGAAATGAGAGCGTTGACCGAAGCGTTGCGCTTCTCTACGTTTATCAGGGCGGACATCAGCCTGATGGAAACGTCCTTCGGGACATATCCCGCCGGGCACTTGGAGGCTCCATCGGTGATGAGTCCGATGACGGTCTGTTCCTTCGCGAGGCGGAAGGTCTTTTTCCAGACTTCAAGTTCGGGAGACACGTCTCCGGATTGTCCGTTTTCCGACAGTCGGGGCGGAACCGGCTCTGTCCCCCAGAGGCCGCTTCTGAGCAAAGTGAAGAACAGCGAGGTCGCGATGTCCATGATTTTTGATGCAATATTCAGATTTGGCGCAAATTTAGCATTTTTTGGTGAGGTGTAAAGAAAATTGTGCACCTTTGCGGTATGGAAAGTACAAGCACTATTTTGAAGAGGCTCTGCCTTGCGGCGGGCCTTCTCGCCGTGTCGGTGACCGGCTATTCTTGGGGGCAGAAAGGCCATGACGTGACCTGCGCCGTGGCGCAGAAACACCTTACGAAAAAGGCGGACAAGAAAATCTCCGAAATTCTGGACGGGAAGTCGATCGTATATTGGGCCAACTGGATGGACAACGCCAGCCATACTCCGGAGTACAAATACACGAGCACCTGGCACTACAAGAACATCGACGCCGACGAGACTTTTTCCGATGCCGCCCTCAACGAAAACGGGGATGTCATCAGGGCCATAAACGAGCAGATCGCCGCCTTGAAAAGCGGGAAGCTGAGCAAGGAGGAGCAGGCTCTTTCTCTCAAATTCCTGGTTCATCTCATGGGAGACCTGCACTGCCCGATGCACATGGGGCACAAGTCCGACCGGGGCGGCAACTCCTGGCAGCTGCGCTATTTCAACAGCGGCACCAACCTCCATTCCATCTGGGACTCCTCGATTGTGGAGAGCGCCCACAAGTGGACCTATACCGAGTGGGTCGAGCAGATCGACACCAACGGCAAGGAAGTGAACCGGGAGATTGCCGCCGGAACTCCGGAATCCTGGGGAGAGGAGACTTACCGGATATGCAAGTCGGTCTATGACTCCACCCCCGTCGGCTCCAAGCTCTCTTATGATTATGTGAGCACCTGGGCTCCGGTCATTGAAACTCAGCTTCTTCGGGCCGGCCTTCGCCTCGCCTCAGTGCTGAACGACATTTTCAGATAGTTTGAGCAGAATCTATTAAGCGCAGCGTGCGCGCCGCTAGGCTTTTTCTTCAGAAGTGCCGCGCTCCGGTATGAAAATCGAGGCGCAGATGCTTACAACCAGCACTATGAGGATGAACACGAGCGAAGCGACCGCATCGATCGCCACATACTCGTGGATGAGCATCTTCACTCCGATGAACACGAGCAGCACGCTGACACCCACTTTCAGATAGCGGAACTTGTCCGCGACGGCCGCCAGCAGGAAGAAGAGGGCCCGCAGGCCGAGTATCGCGAAGATGTTGGAGAAGAACACCACATAAGGGTCAAGGGTGACCGAGAACACGGCCGGAATGCTGTCGAACGCGAATATCAGGTCGCAGAACTCGATGAATATCACCGTTATCACCAGAGGCTTCAGGTGGAAATACTTGTTGAGGAACTTCACCACCGGGTGGTTCAGGGTGTTCATCTCCTCCTGCTTGTTGCGATTGACGAACATCTTGACTCCGCTGTACAGCAGGAACGCGCCGAATATCAGGAGTATCCAGTCGAAGCGGCTGATGAGGGCGGCACCTGCGAAGATGAAGATGAAGCGCAGGACGATGGCTCCCAGAATACCCCAGTTGAGGGCGTGCTGGTAGTCTTTCTTGTCAATGCCGAACGATGCGAATATCATCATCATAACGAAGAGATTGTCCACCGACAGCGTCTTTTCTATCAGATAACCCGAAATATATGAGATGGCCATATAGTGGCGGTACTGCTGCAGGCTCTCCTCGAAATCGTCGGGGTTGAGGGTGATATGGGCGGCATAGCGCGACGCCACCGCCTGCAGGTCCTGGAAGTTCCTGATGCCGTGCACCATGTCTCCATGGAAATACAGAAAGACGGCGAAGACGAGAGCCAGAGCAATCCATACTCCTGTCCAGATGCCCGCTTCCTTGATGGACACGACGTGCGCGTCGCGGTCGATGACCAGCATGTCCAACACCAATATGGCCGCTATGAAAATCACGAAGCCGACCAGAAACAACACTTCAGTTGTCATCATTTGTTCTTTTTTAAAACGAATTTCCTCCCTTCCGGCCCGTGCGGGGCGCATGGGAAAAGAAGCCGGGCGCAAAGGTAAGAAATATATCCTTAACTTCTAAGAAGCTGCGGCTTCTAAGGCTGAAGTTCCAGCCAGCGGGTTTCCAGAGAGTCTATTTCGGACAGAAGTTCTTCCATCCGCGAGGAGCTCTTCTGCAGCTGTTCGTAGTCCGCATTCCCCGAGCTCATGAGAGCCTCCAGGGCGGCCTTCTCCTCTTCGAGCTTCGGAAGGGCCTTCTCGATGTCCTCCAGCTCGCGGCTTTCCTTGTAGCTGAGTTTCCTCGGCCTTTCCTGCGCCGGGGCTTTCGGGGCTGCGGGCGCTTTCTTCCTGCTTTCTCTGTCGCTCTTGAGAGCCGCCTCATAATCTTTGATATAGGCGCGGTATTCGCTGAAGCTCCCCACGAAATCCTTGACCACACCGTCTCCGCAGAAGACCAGAAGGTGGCTTGTCACCCTGTCGAGGAAGTGCCTGTCGTGGCTGACGACGATGAGGCTGCCGCCGTACTCGGACAGATACTCTTCGAGCAGGTTGAGGGTCACGATGTCCAGATCGTTGGTCGGCTCGTCGAGAATCAGCAGGTTGGGGTTGCGCATCAGGATGGTCAGCAGGTACAGACGGCGCCTCTCGCCTCCGGAGAGTCTGGAGACGGGCGTGGTCAGCGCGTCGTGCGGGAACAGGAAGCGTCCGAGCAGCCTGGGGTCGCTCACGATGTCGAGCACGCTGTCGTTGTCGTTGAACTGCATGCCGTTCTGCCGGTAGTAACCGATGACGAGCGACTCTCCGCGCTCTATTATGCCCGCAGCGGGCTGTATCTCGCCCGTGAGCAGGCCGAGGAAGGTGGACTTGCCTATGCCGTTGCGGCCCACGATTCCGACCTTGTCGTATCTTTGGAAATTGTAGCTGAAATCCTTGAGGAGGCAGCGGCCCTCCCAAAGGTAATCGACTCCCTTGCAGTTGATGATCTTGCTGCCCAGACGGGAGGCTTCCCCGACGCCTTCGAGGCTGACGCTCTTCGTGCTGTAAGCTTGGGAGGCGCGCTCCGAGAGTTCGTGGAAGGCGTTGATGCGGTATTTGGCCTTGCCGGAGCGGGCGCAGGGGGTGGCGTGTATCCACTCCAGCTCTCTGCGGAGCAGGTTGCGCACCTTGTCCGTCTCCGCGTTGTAGGAGGCGATGCGGCTGTCCCGTTTCTCAAGGTAGTTCTGATAGTCACCTTTGTAACTGTAGACGGCCCCGTGGTCGAGCTCCATCACGATATTGCAGACCCTGTCGAGGAAATACCTGTCGTGCGTCACCATCAGCAGGGTGCGGCGGCTGCGTTTCAGGTAGTCTTCGAGAAACTCCACCGCCTCGATGTCAAGGTGATTGGTGGGTTCGTCCATTATCAGGAAATCCGCTTCGGATGCGAGCATCTCGCTGAGAGCCACTCTCTTGACTTCGCCTCCGGAAAGTTCCCCCATCTTTTTGGAAGGGTCGGGGAGGCGGAACGAGGTCAGCAATTCCACCGCCTTGCGCCCGAACGCCTCGAGGTTCTCCTGATGGAAGTCCCAGGGCATCCTGCGGCTGTGGCGGAGTATCTGCTCCATGATACCGAGCCCGGGGTCGTAGTCGTAATCCTGCTCAAGGAAGGCTATCCTGATGTCTTTCAGGAAGATGACCTTGCCTCCGGAGTCGGAGGAATCCCGTCCCGCGAGAATACGCAGCAGCGTCGTCTTGCCGGTGCCGTTCGGAGCCACGAGGGCTATCTTGTCCCCCTCGTTGACATTGAAGCCTATATTTTCAAAGAGCATCTTCTGTCCATAGGACTTGGAGATGTTCTCGATCTGGAGATAACTTGCCATCAGCTTCTAAATGATGCCGAGAACTTTGCCTCTGGAGAGCAGGCAGTCCCCCACGGCGGCGGCGCGGCGGTCAAGCTGCGAGAGCACTATCGACGTGTCCGAAGAAACCCTGGAGAGGCAGAGCCTGTTGACGGCGGTCTTGATGGGCAGGAGCAGGTAGTCCTTGCCGACGATGAGCCGTCCGCCGATCACCACGAGTCCCGGGTTGAACACGTTGAGGACTCCGGCGATTCCTCTTCCGAGGGTGTCGCCGACGTTGCCGATTCCGTCAATGGCCAGCACGTCGCCCATCTCCACGGCGGTGAGAATCTCGTCAAGCTCGATGTCCCCCTTCCGGCTGAACGGCTTGAGCAGCGAGGAGGAGTGTCCTTTCTTCAGCTCCTCGACCATCATCCTGTGCAGGGCCGAACCCGAGGCCCCCGTCTCAAGGCATCCGACCTTGCCGCAGCGGCAGATGATGTCGTTGCTCAGGGCCGGGAAGTGGCCTATCTCTCCGGAATAGCCCGACTTGCCGTAGTAGAGCTTCCCGTCGGTGATGATCCCCATTCCGAGACCCCAGCTGAGGTTGATGAAAATCATGTTCTTGTCGGCCTTGTCTCCGAGGGTCATGTATTCTCCGTAGGCCATCGCGCGCGAGTCGTTCTCGATGTTGACCGGGACGTTGAACTCTTTCTGGAAGATGTTCTTGAGAGGAATGTCGTCGCTCACGAAATAGGTCAGGCTGTAGCCCTTCTCCGGATTCACGCGGCCCGAGAGGCTGACTCCCACGCCGAGAACCTTGATCCAGGGTATCCCGCTTTTCGTGACCTCGTCCTTGACCATGCGGCAGATTGTCCGGAACGACAGCTCGTTGGCTTCGAGGACGAACTCGATGTCCTGGATGAAGTTGACTATCTCGCCCTTGAAGTTGCTGATGCCGATGTGGAAATGATGCCTCGCGATATCCACCCCCACGAAATATCCGGCTTCCGGGTTGAGTCCGTAAACGCTCGGCCGGCGGCCGCCGCTGGTCCCCACTTTGCCTTCGTCCTGCAGGAAGTTCTCCGCCATCAGCTCCGCTATCAGTTTGGTGATGGTGGGCACGCTTATCCCAAGCGCCCTGCTGAAGTCGGCGATGCTCGAATTGTTGTTCTTGATGCAAAGACGGAGTATCTCCCGTTTTGTCTGGGCGTTTTTGCCTGTTAAGTCATTAAGAAAGGACGATGTCATCGTGTTTGTTTTAATTGGTATGCAAAAATATAAAATATACTATAAAAATATTATACATTTGTAAAAAATTCTGAAAAAATAGAATTTTAAGTTTCGCACTTGCGAAACACGGTTTTAGAGGCCCGCAGGGCCGAATGTAAGTCCCTTTCCCGAGGAAAGGGATTTAGGAAAAGGGTGACGTGATAACAATAAGCGAAGCTTGTGCGGGAGGGAAAGGTTTTGCAAGTACCTGCACAATGCTTATTTTACAATAAATTACTTGCGAAACTTGAGTTGGAATGACCGTTCTGAAGTCGATCAGATCTTTTCGCCTGACTTTGAAGTCCAAGCTTATCCTGAGCCTTCTGTCGATAGCTGCGATACTTCTCGTATCCTCCATCATATCCGTGATGGAGTACTCCAGAATGAGCAACTACGTCTCAAGCCTCATCGCTGACGACATAAGCAGCATCAACGTCGCAAGCAGGCTCGCCGGCATGGGGAACGCCTACAACCTCGACATCCTCGAAGCGATAGGGGACAACGGCTCCGCCGGCAGGCTGCCTTCTTTCGACGACGAATACTTCAAGCTGCATTGCGATTCGCTGCGGATGAAGGCCGCGCTCAACCATGCGGCTCCGCTCGCAGACTCCGTCATGTACAGCTATGCGGCATATATGTTGACCTCCATGGAGCTTGAGGACGTGATCCAGTCCGACTTCATCGACTCCCGCTCGTGGTATTTCGAGCGGCTGCAGCCGCGTTATGACCGCCTGCGCTCCGACCTGGACAAGCTCACCTCCGCGATGTACCAGGATCTCGGCAGGAACTCCGCCACCTTCGAGCGGGGCTTCTACCGCAGCATAATCCCCGGAATCGTGGCCGTCGGGGTGGGGCTGATGCTCGTCCTGATGCTGCTCTTCTTCATCCTTGCCTACTATGTCAACCCCCTCTGCAGGATGCTGGACGGTCTCAACGCCTATCGTCTTTCGGACAAGAGATACACTGTGCGTTTCGAGGGCGACGACCAGCTCTCAGAGCTCAATGAGGGGATATCCGAGATAGCCGGGGAAAATCAGCAGCTGAGGCGCAGAATCAAGGAGATCCGCAGATGAACTGGAAGGTCATAAGCCGCAACATAGGGAGCGCGCTGCTCGTTAGCGCCCTTTTCATGCTCCTCTCTGTCTTCGTTTCGATGGGCGGCGGCAACGATTCCGCCCTTGCGGCGCTGTCGATATCGTTCCTGATCACTTTCATAGTCGGGATTTTCCCGTTCATCTTCGTCCGGAGGACATCCGCCATCAGCCTCAAGGAGGGTTACGTGATCATCACCCTCTCGTGGCTTCTGTCATTCGTGTTCGGGATGCTGCCCTACGCCCTGTGGGGCGGGCCGTTCACCCTCCAGAACGCCTGGTTCGAGTCCGTCAGCGGCTTCACCACCTGCGGCGCGACCATTCTGGACAATGTCGAGGCTCTTCCCCGGAGCCTGCTTTTCTGGCGCTCTTCGACGCACTTCATCGGCGGACTCGGAGTCGTGGTCTTCCTGCTTCTGGTCATCCCGGAGTCCAGCCCGATGCGCATGCGGCTCACCAACATGGAGCTGACGACCCTCAGCCGTTCGGGCTATTCCACCCGTCCCAACAAGATAGTGCACATATTCGCCTACGTATATATAGCGCTGTTCGTGCTGGCCGCGATAAGCTATTTTCTAGCCGGGATGAGCCCCTTCGATGCGGTCTGCCATGCGATGAGCGTCGCGGCCACCGGAGGCTTCAGCACCAGGACAGCGTCCATCGGGGCTTTCGGCTCCCGGACGGTGGAGGCTCTCACGATGCTGTTCATGTATCTGGCTTCCATTCACTTCGGCTTGATTTACATCTCCTTCGTGACACGGTCCCTGAGGCCTTTCAGGAATCCCGTGATAAAGTTCTACACGATCTCCATCCTCGTGACAGCGCTGATTCTCTCCGCCGGACTTCGGGGGACGGCCGGAGCTTGGGGGACGGCGCTCTGGCAGGGTCTTTTCAGCACGCTCTGCGTCTCCTCCACGACAGGGTTCGCCATCGTGGACAACGCCTCCTGGCCGATGTGGATGATGGCCCTGATGATGCTCGCCGGGGTGGTCTGCGGCAGCGCCGGTTCGACTTCCGGCGGCGTCAAGGTGGACAGGATTCTGCTGCTGCTCAAGAGCGTGGGCCGTTATGTCAACAACATTCTCCATCCTTCCTCCGTCAATGAAGTGAGGATGGGCCGGAGGGTGCTCGGAGACTCCGAAGTGTCTCCGCACCTGCTGTATCTGTGCGTGTATGCTTTTCTCGCCCTCGTGTCGGTGTTCTTGTGCCTGTGCGCGGGGGTGGATACCGAAAATTCTTTCGTGTCCACCGTGATGAGCCTCAGCAACGTGGGCCCGGGCTGCGGGGCGCTCGGCACGATGGGTTCTTTCAATTCCGTGCCGATGGCGGGAAAGATGATATTCTCGCTCGACATGTTTCTGGGCCGGGTGGAGGTTTACCCGGTGCTGGCCGTCGTGGCGATGATTTTTGACAGGAGAAAGGGATGATGGGAGGGGATCGTGCGGAAATGCTGTACTCCCGCTTCAGGGAACGTTTCGCCATGGAACCGACCCCCTGCCAGGATGCGCTCCTGCGGGACGTGGCTTCGTTTGCTGTCTGCGATGATGCGGACATACTGGTCGTGAACGGCTACGCCGGGACGGGAAAGACCAGCGCCATGGCCGCCGTCACCGCCGCTTTCAAGGATTTCGGGGTGAAGTCGGTGCTCCTCGCTCCGACGGGGCGCGCCGCCAAGGTTCTCTCCTCCGTGAGCGGCCGGCCGGCTTTCACCATACACAAGCGCATCTACCGGCAGAAGTCGGTGGGCTCCAACGGCTACGGCAGTTTCTCCCTCGCCCCCAACAAGTTCGCGCGGACGCTCTTCATAGTGGACGAGGTGTCGCTGATAGGGATAGACTCTTCCCGGCAGGGCGATTCGGCCGCGCTTTTCGGCACCGGCAACCTGCTGGAGGATCTGATAAGCTTCGTCCGTTCCGGGGACGATTGCCGTCTTGTGCTGGTGGGGGACGCCGCCCAGCTGCCTCCGGTGGGGATGGAGGCCTCCCCGGCGTTGAGCCGCGAGTATATGGACGGCTTCGGGGGAGTGAGATACTCCACTCTCAGCTCCGTGGTGCGGCAGGAGAGGGAATCCGGCATACTGCGCAACGCCACCCTGCTTCGGGAGCGGATCGCGGCCGCTTCCCCGGATGAGCTGTTCGATGACCTCAGACTCGACCTCAGGGGGCTGGACGACGTGGAGCGGGTTGGAGGAGGGGAGCTCCTCGACACCCTTTCCGACGCATATTCCCGCTACGGCGAAGACGGCACGGTCGTGCTCTGCCGCTCCAACAAGAGGGCCAACCGCTACAACGCGGGAATCCGGGGGATGGTGCAGTTCAAGGAGGAGCCACTGCTGAGGGGGGACAGGCTGATGATAGTCAAGAACTGCTATCAGTTCGTGGAGGACATCCCGGGCCTGGATTACATCGCCAACGGGGACATAGCCAAACTCGTGAAGATTTCCTCCCGCGAAGAGCGCTACGGCCTGCATTTTGCCGACGCGCTTCTCGACTTCCCGGACTACGACGGCGTCTCCGTCCGGGCCAAGGTGTGTCTGGATACCCTCCAGTCAGAGTCGCCGGCTTTGACCCGCGAGCAGCAGGATGCTCTGTATCAGGGAGTCAGCGCCGACTATGCCGAGCTGGGCAGCAAGAGGAGAATCTGGCAGGCGGTGCGTGAAGACAAATATTTCAACGCCCTCCAGCTCAAATACGCCGAAGCCATCACCTGCCACAAGTCGCAGGGCGGCCAGTGGGACTGTGTCTTCGTGGACAACCCCTTCTGGCAGCCGGAGCAGAGTCTGGACGACGTCAAGTGGCTATACACCGCCATCACCAGGGCGGTCAAGAAAGTTTATCTGGTCAATTTCAAGGACAGTTTTTTCGAATGAATCACAGCTTCAATATGAAAAAAATCATCGCTCTGCTGCTCGCCTGCCTGGCGCTCAGCCCCGCCGCCTCGGCCAAGGACTACAACACCACCCCGTCCCCGGACGGGAAGATGCTCGCATTCACGAGAGACAACGACCTCTGGGTGCGCAGCGTGGCGGACTCCGTGGAGACGAGGCTCACCTTCGACGGTTCTCCGCTGATACTCAACGGGTATGCCTCCTGGGTGTACTACGAGGAGATTCTCGGACGCTCCTCCAACTACCGGGCTTTCTGGTGGAGTCCGGATTCCAGACGGATAGGATTCTACCGTTTCGACAACAGCCGGGTGCCGATGTTCCCGATCTTCTCTCCTTTCGGCCAGAACGGGTCGCTCTCGCAGACCCGCTACCCTAAGGCCGGGCAGACCAACCCCAAGGTGAAGCTGGGCATCATCGACCTGCAGGACGGGGGGACGCTCTGGGCTGATTTTGACGAGTCTCAGGACCAGTACTTCGGCATTCCTTTCTGGGGGGCGGATTCCAGGGAGATATACATATCCCGCGAGCCGCGCAGGCAGAACACTCTGGACCTGTATGCCGTCAGCGTAGAGGACGGGAGCAGGAGGGCGGTCTATCATGAGGAGTACCCCACATGGGTGAACTGGATAGACGGCATGATATTCACCGACAAGGGCCTGTATATGGCCCGGGACTTCGAGACGCTCTGGCAGCAGATTTATTTCCTCTCCTACGACGGGACGCTCAAGCGCCTGACCGACGGGGAGAACTGGGACATACGCCTGCTTCGCCACGATGAGAAGAAGGGCGACCTGTGGTTTACCGCCAAGCGCGACTCGCGCCTGCATCCGACCCTCTACAGGCTTGACCGCAAGGGGAGAATCACGGCTCTCACGGATCCCGACTATTATGTGCGCCGGGTGCGCTTCTCCGAAGACGGCAAGACCTTCAGCGCCGACATCTCCAACGCCAGGGAGCCGTGGCGGGGCATCGAAGGCCGCACTGACCGCTACAGCTGCAAGGTCGTGACGGACAGCAGCAGCGTGGACCTGTCTTCCGTCCCGTCTCCGCAGATAGTGAAGATAGAAAATGACGGCTTCGATCTCTATGGTCTGATGTCACTGCCCGCCGGCTTCGACCCTTCGCGCAAGTATCCGGTGCTGATGCAGCTCTACGGAGGCCCCGGCACCCCGTATGTACGTGACTGTTGGGCCGACAGGGACGCTTCGGACAGCTGGTGCTATGAGAACGGGATAATATATATAGTGGTCGATCCGCGTTCTTCCGGGGAGAACGGACGGCGCGGAATGGACCAGGCTTTCCGGAGGATGACCGTGATTGAGCTTCAGGATTACCTGGCCTGGGCGGAGTGGCTGAAGTCCCTGCCTTACGTCCGGGGGGACAGGATAGGTGTCGAGGGTTTCTCTTTCGGAGGCACCACCACCGCGATGCTGGTGCTGCGCTATCCGGAGTATTTCTGCTGCGGTGTCGCGGGCGGCGGAGTCTATGACTGGAACCTCTACGATTCCCACTACACCGAGCGCTTCATGGATACTCCCCAGGCCAATCCGGAAGGCTATGCCGAGGCCGGGGTTCTCAGCTGGGTGCCGAAAGTCTTCGCTCCGGACAATGAGCGCAAGCCCTCTCCCGGGGCTCTCAAGCTCACTCACGGGACGGGCGACGACAACGTGCATTTCCAGAACACTCTGCTGCTCATCGACGCTCTCCAGAAGGAGGGCTATCAGTTCGAGCTGATGATCTATCCCGACGGGATGCACGGCTACCGGGGAAGCCAGCACCTGCACGACCGGGAGTCAGACCATATCTTCTGGACCCGCCACCTGCTGGGGAAGCCTGCTGCAGAGCAGTAGCATCCTTCGGGCGGCGAGGGTGCATCCGAAGATGTGGCGCGAAGGGTTCTCCCCGACTTTCAGCCTCTCCCGCAGCGCCTCGCTGCCCAGTGGGACGTTGCGTGCGCTCACTCCGGCAGCCGGGTAGAGAGTGCGCGCCTGTCTCAGCCCCTCTTTGCTCATCGGCAGCGCGTGCTCTATCAGGAAAGTCTTCATCAGAGGGGATCTGACCGGAGAGTCCGAAAGGTAGAGCCTCGTGGCCCTGTCGGCCTCTTCCAGACCGAATCTGTCTGCTATGAGGTGAAAGGCCCCCGACTTGAGGAGTCCGGCGCAGGGCTCGTGGAGGTACTGCCCCGCCCGCGCCGGGGCGGCGCAGCGGAATCTTGCGGATTTTTCCTCTTCCGGGGTGAAAGTGAACGTCTCCTGCGGAGAGCGAAGCTCCACGACTTTTATGGAGTATCCCTCCGTGTTGTCAGCTCTCAGGACGCAGAGCAGTTCCTTCACTTCGGAGTGAAGGCTGACTATGTGGACTTCTCTGAGGGCGTCACCGAAAACTCCCGCCAGCTCTCCGATGTCCGCCATCGGGGAGAGTTTCAGCAGCACGAGGGAAGATTTTCCGAGGAGCTCCGGGAGCATGGGCCCGATGTCCGGGGAGCAGTCTTCGAGCCGGAACACCTTGCGTCCGCAGCCGTCCCGCCGCGCGGGGTCGGCGTAGAACACATCGCAGGAGGGGAGCCCGCAGCCCGGCCCGACCATCTCGCAGCGCACTTCGACGTTGTCCGCCCCGAAACGGGCGAAGTTCCTTCGGGCGGCCTCGGCTAGGGAGCCCGACTTTTCGAAGCTTATGACTTTCCGGGCGACTTTCGAGAGGGCGAGGCTGTCCACCCCGAGCCCGCAGGTGAGATCGCACGCGAGTCCGGCCCCGCCCGGAAAGAAGCCCTCCAGAACTCTCCGCTTATAATCGGCGGCCTCCTGCGAGGAGCATTGCTCAAGGCTGAGGGCCGAAGGAATCTCCGCGCCCTCCCAGGCGGGAATTTTCCCCCGCACCTTGCGGGATGTCTCCCCGCCGATATCGGTCAGTATGTCCGCGAAGCTCTTTTTCATCGGCGCAAATGTAGGAATAATTGATTATTTTCTTTACTTTTGATGAATTGACAAAATACTTGATAACTACAATTAAATACTGACACTAACCGATGAAAGAATTCGAACTTAGAGCACAGAGCTGGTTGGACGGAGACTTCGACCAGGAGACTAAAAATGAAGTGATGCGGCTTCGCGACAGCGACCCCGCCGCCTTGGAGGATGCGTTCTACAAGAACCTTGAGTTCGGTACGGGCGGACTTCGCGGACTGATGGGCGTGGGAACCAACCGTATGAACAAATACACCGTCGGGATGGCCACCCAGGGCCTCGCCGACTACATCCTCTCCCATTGCGACGACCCGGACCCGAAGGTCTGCATCTCTTACGATTCGCGCAATCACAGCAGTGAGTTCGCCCATATCGCGGCCGACGTCCTTTCCGCCAACGGCATACACGTCCATATCTTCGACGGCATCCGCCCCACTCCGGAGATGAGCTACGCCGTGCGCCTCAAGGGCGCGGTGGCCGGGGTGATGATCACGGCCTCGCACAACCCCAAGGAGTACAACGGCTACAAGGTAAGCTGGTCCGACGGCGGACAGGTCACCTCTCCGGTTGACAAGGAGATAGTCGCCCAGGTGGCCGAAATCACCGACCCGTCCATGGTCAGGTTCAAGCCGGGGGCGGACTGCGGCAAGATTGAGAAGATGGGTCCGGAAGTGGACGAATGCTATCTTCGCGACCTTCTCTCGCTGAGCCTCAGTCCGGAGTCGTGCCGCGCACACTCCGATCTGAAAGTGGTCTATACCCCTCTGCACGGCTGCGGAGTGCGTCTCATACCCGAAATCCTCAGCCGTCTGGGCTTCCGCAACGTCATCCACGTACCGGAGCAGGACATCTCCGACGGCAACTTCCCGACTGTCATCTCTCCGAACCCGGAGGAGCCGGCGGCCCTCAAGCTGGCCATCGAGAAGGCGGAGCAGACGGGGGCGGACATCGTGATGGGATCCGACCCTGATTCGGATCGTCTCGGAATCGCCGTGCGCGACAATGACGGCAAGATGGTGCTCTTCAACGGCAACCAGACGGCCTCGATGCTCACCTACTACATCCTCTCCCGCCGCAAGGCCCTCGGGACCCTGGGGAAGGGCAGGTACGTGGTCAAGACCATCGTGACGACCGAGCTGATATCCGAGATATGTAAGAGCTTCGATGTTCCTGTATATAACGTTCTTACGGGATTCAAATATATCGCCGAGGTCGTCAAGCGCCGCGAGGCTGAGGGCGAGGAGTTCGTCTGCGGCGGCGAGGAGAGCTACGGCTTCAACATCGGGCAGTTCGTGCGCGACAAGGATGCCGTGGTTTCGGCGATGATGGTGTGCGAATGCGCGGCCTGGGCTGCGGATCAGGGACTTACCCTCTACCAGCTCATGCAGAAGATCTACAAAGAATACGGCTACCGCAGGGAGGGGCTCGTGTCAGTGGTGCGCAAGGGCATCAGCGGTTCGCAGGAGATTCAGAAGATGATGTCCGACCTGCGCGGCAACCCTCCATCGCAGCTCTGCGGCTCGCCTGTATGCAAGGTGATTGATTATCTGGAGCCCGAGAAGACCGGACAGCCTTCATCCAATGTCCTTCAGTTCTTCGATGAGGCCGGAGACGTCGTCTCCGTGAGGCCTTCCGGCACCGAGCCGAAGATCAAGTTCTACTTCGGGGCCAAGGGCGACGACGCCGACGCGAAGATAGAGGCTCTCAAGAAGCAGTTCTGCGCCTGAAAAAGAATGGCGGGATTGACCCGCCGCGGGCGTTAAGAGTTTTGATATGTTTTACACCAAGGTGCGAGGGGACATCCCCCGCACTTTGGTTTTATGGCCGTGCAGACGTAGCGTCCGTGCAATATCAGCCAGTGGTGGGAGGCGGGCCTGAGCCCGCGCGGGATGTGCTTTTCGAGGTCTTTCTCCACTTCAAGAGGGGTTTTGCCGGCGGAGAGGCCGAGGCGGCGCGCCACCCTGAACACGTGCGTGTCCACGGCAATCACCGGCTCTCCCCAGCATATCGAGGCTACGACATTGGCCGTCTTGCGTCCCACCCCGGGCAGGGTGAGAAGCTCCTCTATGCTTGAGGGCACCTCAGAGCCGAAGTCGCTGACCAGCTTCCCGGCCATGCTTATCAGGTGCCGGGCCTTGCTGTTGGGGTAGGAGATGGATCCGATAAGGGTGCGTACATCCTCAAAAGAAGCCTCCGAGAGGCTCTTCGGGTCGGGGTATGCCTTGAAAAGGGCGGGGGTGACGAGGTTGACCCGCTTGTCGGTGCACTGCGCGGAGAGCATCACCGCCACGAGCAGCTGGAACTTGGATCCGAAATGCAGTTCCGGCCCGGCATCGGGATTGTTCCGGCTGAAATGGTCGATGATTCCGGCGTATCTCTGATTGAGTGTCATCGGATCTCCCGGCAGCTTTCATCCCCGGTCTCGAACACTCTCCCCGGGTAGCGCGCGCAGATGCCCCTGTTGTGGGTCACCATCACTATCGCCGTATTTTTCTCCTCATTTATCTTTTTGAGCAGCTGGAGAATGCCTTCCGCCGTACCCTCGTCGAGATTGCCGGTCGGCTCGTCGGCGAGGATGACCTCCGGGTCGTTGAGCAGGGCGCGCGCTATCGCTATCCTCTGCTGTTCTCCTCCGGAGAGCTGGTACGGCATCTTGTGGGCCTTGGTCTCCATCCCCACGGCTCCGAGAACTTCTCTGATTCTTTTCCCGGCTTCCCGGCCGTCTTTCCAGTCCGTCGCCCTGAGGACGAAAGAGAGGTTCTCCTCCACGGTCCTGTCCATCAGCAGCTGGAAATCCTGGAACACCACTCCGAGCTTGCGCCGAAGGTAGGGGATGTCCTTTTTTCTGATGTTCTCCAGAGAGAAGCCGCAGACCGTCCCGCTGCCGCCGCCGAGGCGGTTCTCCGCAGTGATGGTGCGGATGATGGATGTCTTGCCGCTGCCGACCTTGCCGACCACGTACACGAGGTCTCCCTGATAGACCTGGAGAGTGAGGCCGTAGATGACCGTGCTCTCTCCGTTGAGGATGTCGGCGTCTGTAAAGGATATGACGGGAGTTTTGTCCATAGGCGCAAATATAGTTGAAAAAAATAAGTAAATTTGTAAGCTTTGGCTTTGAAGCTGTTTTGAAATGGTTCCCGAATTTTATTATGCGGAATTTTCGAGGCAGTTTCGGCTTTGGAAGAGGGAGCGTAGCGGTGACTACGTGACCGATGACAAAGATGAAAATGGCCGGAAAGGCCATGTAAGAAAAGAGAGGAATTATTTCAAAACAGCTTCTATAGATATGAAACTTAAATATATCCTTGCGGTTTCTCTCGCTGCGGCGCTCTCGCTTCCGTGCATGGCGCAGGCGGCGGAACCGGAGTCTTCTGAATATAGGAGAGCTGTCGAGCTGTACGACAACGGCTTGTATGACAGGGCTTTGACTATTTTTGAGGCGCTGCCGTCCGATCCTGTGACGGATGGGTATGCAGTTCTTTGCGCGGTCAAGATGCGTACTGAGGACTATCCGCTCCTCATCTCCGAGTACGACGGGAAGTATCCGTCGTCGGTGCTGACCCCCCGCATCCGTTTCGAGAACGCCCGCCTGCTTTTTGATGACGGCAAATACGGCGAGGCCGCGCTGGAGTTCTCCAAGGTTGACTCTTCCGTGCTCAATGAGCGTCAGACGGCCGAATACGTGTTCAAGTGCGGCTACTGCGAGTTCTCCATCGGAAGGGCGGAGGAGGCTCTGCAGTTCTTCATGATACTGGAAGCTCTCGACTTCTCGGAATATACCGCCCCCGGACGCTATCTGACGGGTGTCATATACTACGAGGACAGCCTTTTCGCCCAGGCCGAGGCCTCTTTCTGGAAAGCTTCCTCCGACCCGAGATTCACTTCCCTCTGCGAGTTCTACATAGTTGACTGCGAGTTCAATCAGAAGAATTACGCTTTCGCCGTGCGCGAGGGGGAGAAGGTGTATCGGACAGCCCCGCCGGAGCGCAGGGAGAGGCTCGCCAGGATCATCTCCGAGTCCAGCCTCATACTCGGGGACAACGACAAGGCCAGGGAGTATTACGAGGCCTTCTCCCCGAAGGAGATGAGCCGCAAGGACTATTTCTACGCGGGCACCGTGCTCTATTCCGTGCACGACTATCGGGGCGCCGTCGAGAACTACGGCAAGATGACCGACCGCAGCGACTCTCTCGGGCAGGTCGCGAACTACCATCTCGGCAACGCCTATGTCCATCTGCGCAATCAGGTGGCCGCGATGGAGGCTTTTCACGACGCTTCCGCAGTGGACTTCGACCCGCAGATCACCGAGGATGCGGCTTTCAACTACGCCAAGCTGGCTCTCGACCTCAACAAGGATACCAGAGGTTTTTCGCAGTACATCAAGCGCTGGTCCACCCGCAAGAGGGGAGTGGCGATATACAGTTACATGGCCATCGCGGCTCTCTATGACCGGGATTATGCCGGCGCCGTGGCCGCCTATGACAATATCGACGAGCTCACCCCCGACATGCGCAACAACTACACCAAGGCCAATTTCCTGCGCGGAGTGCAGCTCTTCGAGGGAGGCTCGTACCGGGACGCGGTGCCTTATTTCCGTGCGACCGCCTACTATCTTCCGAAGACTGACAGGCTCAACCAGCTGTCCCGCTACCGTCTCGCGGAGGCGAGCTACAGGTCCGGGGATTATGCCACGGCGGAGCGCACTTTCACGGAGCTGTACAACGCCGACGCTCTCGCGGGAAGCGAGGAGAATGCGGCCCTCGCATACAACGTGGCCTACAGCTGCTTCAAGCAGCGCGACTACGCGGGGGCGGCGAGATGGTTCGACATCTGCCTCTCCGACGCCGGGGCGCAGTACCGCGAGGATGCCATGCTGAGAAGGGCCGACTGCGATTTCGGCCGCCGGGACTACAAGGCGGCGATCGCTTCCTATCAGAGGGTCATCTCGGAGTATTTCACCCCGGACAACATCTACCCGTACTATCAGCAGGCCATCTCCTACGGCCTGTCCGGAGACAAGAAGCGCAAGGTGTCCACCCTGCTCCACGTGGAGGACGCGTCCCCTTCGGCTCCGATGTATGCCGACGCGCTCTACGAGCTCGGAAGGGCGCAGATGGACCTGAAGAACAACAACGACGCTCTCCGCAGCTTCACGCGGCTCAAGGACACGGTGCCGGACAAGATAAGCGAGGCCAAGGCCCTGATCGGGATGGGGATGGTCTATCGCAACATGGCTCAGTACGAGAAGTCGCTCGAATGCTACAAGCAGGTCGTTTCCGAACTTCCGCAGAGCGAATATGCCGAGGAGTCGATGCTTGCCATCGAGTCCATCTACCGCAAGATGAAGCGTCCGGACAAGTTCCTGGAGTATGTGGAGGAGAACTCTCTCAATGCGTCCAGAACCGAGGCCGAGAAGGAGAAGATGTATTTCAGCACCGCCGAGCAGATGTATCTCTCCGGCAACTGGAGCGAGGCCATAAACTCCCTTGTCAAGTTCATCCGGACCTATCCGCAGAGCACCGATATGCTCAAGGCGGAGTTCTACCTTGCGGAGTGCTACCGCTCTGCGGGCGACAAGGAGAAGGCCTGCGACTATTATTCGAAGTCCATGGTCTCCGCCTCCGACTACTCCTTCGCGGAGATGTCCATGCTCCGCTATGCCCAGCTCTCCTACGAGCTTGAGCGCTACGGAGACGCCTACAAGGGCTACTCCGCCCTTCTCACTTCCTCCAAGATGGAGGAGAACAGGGCAGAGGCCCGTCTGGGCATGATGCGCTCCGCCTACAGGAGCAAGGATTATGATGCGGCGATAAGCTCCTGTGATGCCGTGATCGCCAACTCCGCCGACGGCTCGTCTCTTCGCAGGGAGGCGCAGTATCTCAAGGCCAAGTCCTGTCTCGCCATGTCCCGCAGGGCCGAGGCCATGAGTCTCTTCGCCGCTCTCGGCGCCAACCCGTCCACTCCGGAAGGTGCGGAGGGCCGCTATATGACCATCCAGAATCTCTTTGACACCGGCGATTTCGACAAGGTGGAGGCTGAGGTCTATGCTTTCTCCCAGACGGCCGGCTCCCAGTCATACTGGCTCGCCAAGGCGTATCTCGTGCTGGGCGACTCTTTTGTGGAGCGCGGAGCATACGAGCAGGCCAAGGCCACCTACGAGAGCATCCGCGACGGCTACGAGCCTGCCGGAGGCGCCGATGACGTCGCCGACAACGTGGGCAAGCGGCTCTCCCGTCTTGAGGATCTTATGAACAAGTGATCATGATGAATACAAAACTCATATCCGCATCGGCCTCGCTGCTCTTGGGGGCGCTTTCCCTTTCCGCCCAGGGCATAAATCAGAGTGTCGAGGTGACCAACGAATACGAGACCCGTTTCTCGGACTTTCAGAAGAAGGGGCCCGAAGGGGCCGTGCCGGACTCGGTCTATCGTTTCGACTACAGTTTCGACTACTCCGTCTTCGACTCTCCGTACAGGGGGGCGTACGATTTCACCCCTTACGAAATCAAGATTACTCCGGAGCCTGTCCCTTATGACGGGCGTCTGCTTTATGTGCGTGCCGGTGCCGGCTATTCTCTGCATCCCGTGCTTGAGCTCTCGTACGCTCCCCTGAGCGGCGAGAACGTCGGCCTGAGCCTCTACAACAGCGGCTCCGGCTATGCCGGGGACAGCTTCCATGACCTGAGCGACAGGGCGGGGGTGAGCGGACACTACCGCAGCCGCGCGGGGCAGTTCTCCTTCCGGGGAGGCTATGGCGGGATTTTCGCCGGGGACGGAATCAATAATTCCTCCTACAACTCCGCGAGCCTTTCCCTTCGTCTCTCCTCCCCGAAGCGGGAGGGCCTGGCCCTGCTCTATGATCTGGGGATGGATTACCGTTATGGCTCCGACCATATTTCATTTCAGGGCAAGACGGGGGAGCATCTCTTCGGAGTCAGCGGCTCCTGCGGGCCCGCCATCAATGAGTTCTACAGCCTGCTGATAGATTTCGACTTCACCATCTCCGCTCTCAAGGAGGGTCGCTCCGGCTTTGCGGACAGATCGATGGGCTTCGGCACGGCGACGCCGCATCTGCGCTTCGTCGCTGGCCCTGCCGACGTGGATGCCGGGGTGCGTCTGGATTATCTGGCCGGAGATTCCGGCTCATACACGCTCGCTCCTCACTTGAAGGCTTCGCTGGAGGTCTCCCGGCTCGATCTTCGGCTCTTCGCCGGCATCGGAGGGGGCCGCAGGCTCAACGCCTACTATGATCTCAAGCGTCTCAACCACTTCTACAGCCGTCAGGCGGGCCCCGAAGCGTCCCGTGACAAGATTGACTTCTACGGCGGAGTCCAGGGGCGGATCGGAACTTCATTCCAGTACAATCTCAAGGGAGGTTATGCCCTGCGCTCCGACTCTCCGCTCGACTCTCCGACCGCCGGTCTCGGCTTCGCGGACTACCGCGAGGCCTATGCTGAACTGAAGATGCTCTGGCTCTCCGAGCGTCTCAACGCCGATGCGGACTTCCGTTTCTCCAATGCCGGGATTGACAGCCTCTCCGAGGTCTATGCCCCGGCTGCGTTCAGCGGAGATTTCAGGCTGACCTACAATTGGTTGAAAAGGGTATATGCCGGCATCACCGCCGAGGGAGCTTCGGGCCGCAGCGCAGCCGTCTCCTCGCTTGAGGATCTTCGCGGCTATCTGGACCTGGGGCTCTACGGAGAGTACAGGATAGACAGCATGTGGAGCGTCTGGCTGCACGCGGGCAATCTGGCCTGCATGAAGATAGAACGGCATCCCGGATACGTGGAGAAGGGGCCGTACTTCACCCTCGGCCTTTGCCTGAGCCTATAGGGAAATTTGCGGGAATTTTAGTATCTTTGCAAGATTATTGATTTCAGTGAGATGGTAGATAAAGAAGGAATGAAACAGGCGGAAGAGCAGTATTCCGCAAACAGCATACAGGTGCTTGAGGGGCTGGAAGCGGTCCGCAAGCGTCCTTCGATGTATATAGGAGATGTTTCCGAGAGGGGACTGCATCACCTTGTATATGAGGTGGTTGACAACTGTATCGATGAGGCGATGGCAGGCTTCTGCGACACCGTCGATGTCCGGATTCTCCCGGACAATTCCATAAAGGTCACCGACAACGGACGAGGCATCCCTACCGGCATGCACGAGAAGGAGCACCGCTCCGCGCTCGAGGTCGTGCTGACAGTCCTTCACGCAGGAGGCAAGTTCAACAAGTCGAGCTACAAGGTTTCCGGCGGTCTGCACGGTGTGGGCGTGTCCTGCGTCAACGCCCTGTCCGACAGTCTCCTCGCCGAAGTTCACCGCGAGGGGAAGATTTTCAGGCAGAGCTACTCCAAGGGCAAGCCCCTCGGCCCGGTCGAGGTGGTGGGCGAGTGCGAGGACACCGGCACCACCATAACTTTCCATCCGGATCCGGAGATTTTCACCCAGACCACGGTTTACAAGTATGACACCCTCGCCGCCCGTCTGCGGGAGCTTTCGTTCCTCAACAAGGGCATCCGCATAAGCCTCACCGACATGCGGGAAGAGGTGGACGAATTCAGGACCGACCCTCTCACCGGGGAGTCCAAGGCCACCGGGGGCAAGGTCTTCCGTTCCGAGGAGTTCTTCTCCACCAAGGGACTGAGCGAGTTCATCGAGTATCTCGACGCCGGCGCGCAGACCCTCATCCCGGATCCCGTGTGCGTCAACTCCGACAAGATCATCCCTATCGACATAGCTCTCCAGTACAACAACGGATTCTCGGAGAAGATTTATTCTTACGTCAACAATATCAACACTATAGAAGGCGGTACTCACCTTCAGGGCTTCAAGATGGGCCTCAGCCGCTCGCTCAAGCAGTATGCGGAGAAGAACAAGCTCCTCGACAAGTTCAAGGGCGAGCTCTCTCCGGAGGATTTCCGCGAGGGGCTCACGGCGGTCATCTCCGTCAAGGTGGCCGAGCCTCAGTTCGAGGGTCAGACCAAGACGAAGCTTGGCAACCCGGAGGTGACCTCCGCAGTATCGCAGGCCACTTCCGCCGCGATGGAGTCCTATCTTGAGGAACATCCCAAGGAGGCCAAGCTCATCATCGAGAAGATAGTGCTCGCGGCCACCGCCCGTGCTGCGGCCCGCAAGGCCCGCGAGATGGTGCAGCGCAAGAGCTTCATGACGGGTGGAGGCATGCCGGGCAAACTGGCCGACTGCGCCAACCGCGACCCGGAGAAGTGCGAGCTCTTCCTCGTCGAGGGCGACTCCGCAGGCGGTACGGCCAAGCAGGGGCGCAACCGCGACACCCAGGCCATCCTGCCGCTCAGGGGAAAGATTCTCAACGTCGAGAAGGCTTCCGGAGACAGGGCTTTCGACTCCGAGGAGATCCGCAACATCTACACCGCCCTCGGCGTGACGGTGGCCCAGGAGGACGAGAACGGGGAGAAGCACATGGACCTGAGCAAGCTCCGCTACCATAAGATAGTGATCATGACCGATGCCGATGTCGACGGTTCGCACATCGCCTGTCTCATCCTCACCTTCTTCTTCCGCTATATGTTCGACCTCATCAAGAACGGCTACGTCTATCTGGCCACCCCGCCTCTGTATCTTGTCAAGAAGGGCAAGGAGGAGATCTACTGCTGGACGGAGGCGCAGCGTGAAGAGGCGGCCCTCGCCCTCGGCAAAGGCTCCGACAAGGGCTACACCGTGCAGCGCTACAAGGGCCTTGGTGAAATGTCCGAGCAGCAGCTCTGGGACACCACCATGGATCCCGCCCGCCGCCGTCTGAGGAAGATCACCATCGACAACGCCGCCGCAGCGGAACGCACCTTCTCGATGCTGATGGGCGACGATGTTCCGCCTCGCCGCCAGTTCATCGAAGAGAACGCCCACTACGCCAACATTGACGCATAGCCGTTGTGATGAAGAATCTCCCGCGCCTCAGGCTCATCCTGCCGCTTGTGCTGGTTTTCGCCGCAGTGCTTGTCTCGCTGCCGCGCGGCTCCAAGTTTCCTTACGACTACCGCAGGGGACAGGCGTGGAGGTATGAGACCCTCTTCGCGGAATTCGAATTTCCGATCTACAAGACCGCCGAGCAGATGCGCTCCGAGCGCGAGACTTCATCTGTGCAGCCCGTCCCTTACTACAAATATTCGGAAGAGATAGCCAACAAGAACATCAGCGCCGCCGAGGCTCTGGATCTGGGCTCCCTGAGGGGGGCCGTGGCTTCCGAAATCCGCGCCATATATAATAAAGGTATCATAGCCGACGCCGGCGGGGACGACGTTTCCGCTTCCGACGTGATTTATCTCCAGAGGGACAAGCGCGCCTACAAGGTGCCTTCGACGGAAGTCTATCTCAAGTCGGACGCGAAAGCCAAGCTCCTCGCGGATCTCGGCGGGGTGTCCGACGTCAACCTTGACTCTCTCTTCAGGGTGAGCGGGGTATATGACATCATAGTCCCCAACGTCATCTTCGACCCTCAGACCACTCAGCTCGTCAATGAAGATGCCGACCGCACGATATCTCCCACCTCCGGCTATGTTTCCGCCGGCCAGGTGATTGTCTCCAAAGGGGAGATAGTGACGGCGGAGATAGAACAGATGCTCGACTCCTACAAGAGGGAGTTCGAGGCCAACGTCGGTTATATGGGGCATCCGGCCCTTATGTTCACGGGCAATTTCATCATCGCCGCCGCTCTGACCCTGATGCTCTATCTGGCCATATTCTTCAGCTGTCCTGCGGTGTTTGCCGACAGCAGGTATCCTTACGTGCTGACGGTCTATCTGATTTTCGCCCTCTCCGCGCTCCTGCTCGCCCGGGCGGGGACCTCCGTGCTGTACTTCGTGCCGTTCACGCTGGCCGCCCTCATGCTTCAGGCCTTCATGGAGGCGAAGGAGATTGCTCCGGTATATGTGGTGTCGATGGCCCCGCTGCTCTTCGCCTCTTCGCGCGGGCCGGTGATGTTCGTGATGTACGTTCTCGCCGGACTGCTGATGATAAGGATATTCAGGTATTTCCAGCGCGGGTGGAAGCAGTTCGTTGCCGCGATGATCACCTTCGCGATTCTCGCCTGCACATACCTTGGCTTCAGGGCTGCTGACATCGTGTCCGGGAGCGTTTGGGGCGTGCTCATGGCGCTTTTTGCCGGGTCGCTGCTCACCGTGGCGGGCTACCCTCTGGTGTTCCTCTTCGAGAGGATTTTCAACCTGGTTTCGAACTCCCGGCTCATCGAGCTCTGCGACACTTCGAACCCGCTTATCCGCTCACTTGAGCAGAAGGCTCCGGGCACCTTCCAGCATTCCCTCCAGGTGATGAACATGGCCGATGTCGTGGCCAGGGCCGTCGGCGTCAACCCGGACCTCATCCGTGCGGGGGCCCTCTATCACGACATAGGCAAGATCAACAACCCTCTCTGTTTCGTGGAGAACGAATCTCTTCTGAACAAGGACGAGGAGCACAAATATCACAGCGGGCTCACTCCGCTGCAGAGCGCCCACGACATCAAGCGCCATGTGGACGACGGTGTCGAGATAGCCCAGAAGCAACATATGCCGCAGCTGATCATCGACTTTATCGCCACTCATCACGGGACCACCCTCGTGCGTTATTTCTACAACAAGTTCATCAAGGAGGGCGGGGATCCGGCGCTTTCGCAGGAGTTCCGCTACGACGGACGCAAGCCGGTGACCAAGGCGCAGATAGTCCTCATGCTCTGCGACAGCGTGGAGGCCGCCTCCCGCACCGTCAGGGAGAACAGCCTCAAGGCCTACTCGGATTTCGTGGAGAGCATAGTGGCCGGCAAGATGGATGAGGGCCAGTTCGACAACGCCGACATCACCATCAGCGAGCTGAACACCGTCAAGGAGACGCTCAAGCAGTATCTCGTGCAGCTCAACCATGAGCGCATCGCATACCCCAAGAATAAATCGAACAAAAAATAAGTATGAAAGTATTACAGAACAACATTGATGACCTCAATCTCGAACTTACGGTCGAGGTGGAGGCGGCCGATTATGCTGAGAATTTGAGGAAAAAACTTGCCGAGTGCAGACGCAACGCCGACCTCAAGGGATTCAGAAAGGGCATGGCCCCGCTCTCCATGATTCAGCACATATACGGAGACCAGTGCCTTGTCGAGGCCGTCAACAGGGCGATTTCGGAGGCTCTTGATGAGCATATCGAGAAAAACTCCCTCAAGCTTCTGGGCGAGCCGCTCGCTTCCGAGAAGCAGGCCGGGATCGAGTGGAAAGATGGCAACGACTTCACCTTCATCTATGATGCCGCCCTTTCTCCGAAGGTGGAGTTTGAGGTGGAGAAGTCTGACACCGTGCCGTCCTACACCGTCAGCATAGCGGCCAAGGACAAGACCTCGATGGCGGAGAGCCTCAAGAAGTACTATGAGGAGAAAAAGGAGGAGAAGAGCGAGGAGGACATCGACAAGGAGGTTACCGAGCGCCTTGAGAATCAGTTCAAGAACGAGTCCGAGTGGCGTCTTGGCAAGGATATCCGCGACTATTTCGTGCAGAAGGCCGCCCTTACTCTTCCGGAGGCTTTCCTCAAGCGCTGGCTTGTCGCCGCCAATGACGGAAAGGTCACATCGGAGGACGTAGAGAAGGAGTTCCCTAGATTTGTCGAGGATTTCAAGTGGCAGCTTGTGCGCGGCTATCTGATGGAGAAGTTCGGCTTCAAGGTTGAGGAATCCGAAATCCGTGAGGCTGCAAAGGCCTATGTGACATATCAGTATGCGATGTACGGCATCGGCAATGTTCCCGAGGAGATGGTTGACGAGGCGGTGGTGAGCGTTCTGCGCGACCGCAGGCAGGTCGAGCATCTTGTCGAAAACGTGGAGGACCGCAAGGTGATGGAGAAGATCAAGGAGACGATCACTCTCAAGCCGACCAAGATCACTTCCGCGAAATTTCGCGAGCTGAATTAATTTTGAACACATACTAATCAAAAAAAAATTTGTACCTTTGGTCTCGAATACGTCAAGGGTATATTGTAATTAGTATATACTTTTAATTATTAACCAATTTGTTTTCTACAGATGAAGAGTCAGTCTTTGATTTCTTTATGGAGGAAGCTCGCCCTGTTGGGGGGAGCGTTTCTCTGTGTCTGCGCGACAGCGTTTGCGCAGCAGAAAATCTCAGGAACAGTTAAGGATGCTTCCGGTCAGGGAGTGATCGGCGCCGGTGTCGTCGTTGAAGGCACCACTACCGGCGTTGTGGTCGATCTCGACGGAAACTGGACTTTGACGGTTCCTACAGGTTCCAATATGGTTGTATCCTGCATCGGTTACAACGATGAGAAGTTCACCGTTGTCGCCGGCAGGGACAAATATGACATCATTCTCCACGAGAGCAGCACGATGCTCGACGAGACCGTCGTCATCGGTTACGGCACCGTCAAGGTGCGTGACCTCACCGGTTCCGTTGCGGCAGTGAGCTCCAAGGACCTTGAAGTTCCGGTAGCCAATGTCGGCGAGGCGCTTCAGGGCAAGATGGCAGGTGTGGTTGTCTCACTCAACGACGCCACTCCGGGTGCCGAGCCTCAGATCCGCATCCGCGGTGCGAAATCCATCACCCAGACCAACAACCCTCTCTACATCGTTGACGGCTTCCCTGTAAGCAGCCTCATCAACGTGCCTTCAGACCAGATCAAGTCCATCAACGTCCTCAAGGACGCCGCGGCGACCGCCATCTACGGTTCACGCGGAGCATCCGGCGTTGTCATCGTGACGACCAAGAGCGCGTCCGAGGGACAGACTCAGGTCACCTACAACGGCTTCGTGCAGATCAAGGATTCATCATCCAGCATCCGTGACGTGATGGATACCTATGACTACCTCAAGTTCAACCTCGGATTCGCGAGAGACTACAACTCCACGATGTACGAGAACATGCGCAAGTACTTCGGTATCGGCGCTGAGAACGGCAACCACTATGCTGATTATGCCGGTGTGACGGCCAAGAACTGGCAGAGCGACCTCTACAAGACAGGCGTCGCCCACAGCCACAACCTCACGGTCAGCAACGGCACCGCGAAGAACAGGACCATGTTCTCCCTGAACTTCCTCAATGACGACGGTACCGTCATCAACTCCTGGTTCAAGAGAATCAACGCCAACCTCAAGACCATCGAGAAGATTACCGACACCTTCGACATCGAACTCAACGTATCTTACTCCTATAGGCAGAACCGCTCCAATCCTCGTCTCGCCTCTGCATTCCGCTACAGGCCTATCGAGCCTCTCGGGGACGATACTGTAGCCGGCGGCGCTTTCGGTGCCGGTTATGACGGCTATATCAGCGAGGGTGCAAATCCTGTGGAGCTTACCTGGAACACCCAGAACACCAGCTACAATCACAACTTCCGCGGCATCGCGGCGGCCAACTGGACCCCTATCAAGGGCCTCAAGCTGCGCAGCGAACTCGGTATGAGCAAGAACTTCGGCAAGACCGAGAACTATGTGGCCGGCTACGGCACCACCACCAACTCCGCCAGCCTCTACAAGAGCGAGTCTTCCGACCTGCACTGGACCAACACGGCCTCTTATGAGCTCCCTCTCAACACCGAGTTCCACAGGGCTGACATCATGGTCGGAAACGAGTATATCTACAACGACAGCGAGTGGATGCAGTACTATGCTGAGGTGTTCCCGAGCTACTTCGACCGCGAGACCACTCTCGCCATGCTCGTAAACGGCACGAAGAACAATGCCTTCACCCAGGGAATCAGCATCCCGGGCAAGTCGCTTTCATTCTTCACCCGCGCCAACTATACTCTGCTTGACAAGTATATGTTCACCTTCACGATGCGTGCCGACGGTTCCTCACGCTTCGCTCCTAACAACCGCTGGGGTTATTTCCCTGCTGCCGCTTTCGCATGGCGTGTGGTTGACGAGCCTTTCATGGCCGGAACCAAGGATTGGCTCTCCAACCTCAAGCTCCGTCTCTCTTACGGTGTGACCGGTTCTGACGCCATCAGCTCCTCCCTCTGGAAGGAGACCTGGTCACAGAGCTCTTCAGCCACCAACTACACCATCTCCGACAGCCGCAAGGACACCAACAACGGTTACGGCTACGCATACTCCGCCGGCAGCATGGCTCCTAATCCTGACCTGAAGTGGGAGTCAACCCTCTCCCGCAACCTCGGTGTTGACTTCGGTTTCCTCGACGAGCGCATCTACGGTGTCGTTGAAGGATACTGGAGCACCACCTACGACCTTCTGATGCCTATCAGCATCGCCGCGTCTTCAGGTTACTCTTACCAGTACCAGAACATGGGTACCGTGGCCAACCGCGGTCTGGAGTTCTCCCTCGGCGGAGACATCGTCCGCAACAAGGACTTCACCCTCAGCGCCAACTTCATCTATAACTACAATGTCAACAAGATCGAGGAGCTTGCCGAGAGCGTGACTTCCACCAACTACGGACAGTGGGCCTCATCCGAGCGCAGCCCTAACACCGGTGAGTACTACCTCAAGGAGGGCGTGGGCATCGGTGCCATCAACGGCTACGCTTACGATGGCTGGTACACGACCGCTGACTTCGATTACGATCCGACCACGGGAGTTTACACCCTCAAGGAAGGCATTCCTGACTGGGCTATGGACTCATATCCGAACTCATTCAAGCTTCCTTCCGGCCAGACAGCATTCCCTGGAGCCGCCAAGGCAAAGGATCTCGACGGTGACGGCAAGATTACTGAGACCGATACCTATTCTCTCGGCGAGATGACCCCGCGCTCAACCGGTTCATTCAACCTCTCCGGACGCTGGAAGAATCTCGATTTCGCCGCCAACTTCAACTACGTCATCGGCGGACACCTGATGAACTTCTGGTCACTTATGTCCACCTACGGCGCGAAGGACAACTACTTCGGCGCCAACCGTGAGTCCTTCGTTTCCGAAGCCTATACGGCATATCGCTGGAACAACGGTGACATCGAGTTCGTAAGCGACCCTGCCGAACTTGACGCGATGAACGCCAACGCCACGATGCACACTCCGACCTCGATGAAGGGTCTTCTCTTCGACCGTTGGTTGGAGGATGCCTCCTACCTGCGTCTGAAGAACGTCACCCTTGGTTACACCCTTCCTAAGGATGTGGCGAAGAAAGTCGGAATGAAGAACATCCGTGCTTACGTCACCGCTTCCAACCTCCTTACTTTCACCAAGTACACCGGCCTTGACCCTGAGGTCAACACCAACAGTACCAGAAGCATTTCAGGTTCCGGCTTCCCGACTCCGGGTGTGGACAACAACGCATACCCTATCGCGAAGACCTTCACCTTCGGTCTTAACATCACACTGTAAAGATTTGTAACGGAATGAAAAAGTATATAAAATATCTGTCTGTGGCCCTCTGTGGCGCAGCCGTAATGTCCTGCAACCTGGAGACTTCCTCTCCGTCGTCAGTTGACGGCGAGTTCGTCTTCAAGGGACCCGAGACTGCCAAGACCGTAATCCTCGGAGCATACAACCAGCTCATCAACGAGTACAACAACGGCTATGTCCCGAACTTCACCAATATCGGTTCAGATATCGAGAGGTGCTCTGTGGGCAACATCACCGACCTTGTCGGAGGGGCGCAGCTCTACAATGAGCCTTACTCCGAGGGGGACTTCAACATCAACTTCCAGAAAGGAAACTGGAACCGTTTCTACTCCACCATCAGCAAGTGCAACAACATCATCTACTACCTTGAGCAGAACTACGAGACCATCAGCAAGGATGCTCCTAACGAGCTTTCCGACCTGCTCGGCCAGGCTTATGCCCTGAGGGCTCTCTCATACTACGATATGGTGATGTACTACGGCGACGTGGAATATGTGACCACCCCGGGCAAGGCCGGAGAAGGTCTCGTGTCCCGTGACTACATCATCGAGAAGGAGCTTGAGAACCTCTACCGCATCGAGCCTCTCCTCTACACCATCGGTCAGAACGGCCACTACTCCGACCAGATTACCCGCAACTTCGTGGACGGTCTCATCGGACGCATGTGCTTTATGGAGGCCGGCTATCAGACCCGTCGCACGGATCTCGGCGCAGACTTCTATGTCGGAGGTGACGGCAATGTCCTTTCTTTCGACGTATGGGGAACCGATGCCGAGAAGAACGCTCAGTATGGCCGCCGCAGCGACTGGAAGAAATTCTACGAGGCCGCCCTGCCTTACCTCAAGAAGGCTGTGGAGCAGCCGGGCGAGGCCGTGCTCACCACGGTCGATCCTCGTTCCGACACTCAGGGCCGCGTATATGACAACCCGTTCCAGTACTACTTCCAGCAGGTCAACGAGCAGTACAAGGCTACCGAGACCATCTTCGAAGTGACGATGAAGGAGAGCGGCGGATCAAGAATCGCCTACAACTTCGGCCGCGGCTCCGCCGGTGCTTCTCCGGCCATGCCTCCTAAGGCCAACGCCCAGATCTGCTCTTATCCGGAGGTTTACTACGGAGAGTTCGACCCTCAGGACAAGCGTCGCGACGTTTCCATGAGTGTCACCGGTTCCAGCGGAAACGGAGTCGAGAAACTCTACTCTTTCACCCTCGGTAACCGTCTGACAATCGGTATCGGTCTCAACAAGTATGACCTCAACCGTGTCGCTACTCCTGACCTTCGTCAGCTCTACAGCGGTATCAGCTATATCCACATGCGTCAGGCCGACATCATCCTTATGCTTGCCGAGGCTTATGCCCAGACAGGCAACGAGGGTGCTGCACAGACCGAGCTCCGCAAGGTTCACGACCGTGCTTTCGATGCTTCAGTTCGTGATGCCAAGTTCGCCGAGCTTCTCGCCACCCCTGCTTCAGAGACTCAGTCAGCCCTCGTGGAGGCCATCCTCAAGGAGAGGCAGCTCGAGTTCCAGGGTGAGAACATCCGCCGTTGGGATCTTGTCCGCAGCGGCAATCTCCCTAAGGTGGCTGTCGAGTTCCGCAAGAAGATGGTTGACCACATGGCTGAGCTCAAGGCCAATGGCTATGCTCAGTTCGAGAACGGCAACCAGCTTCCTGCCTATGTATGGACCAAGACCGTCAATGCCAAGGAGGACTACGGCTACCGTCTGACTATGACGACTCCGTCAGGTCTTGATGAGAGCTCAGACAAGTATGCCGTCCTCTATCCGGGCTGGAGAGGCCAGCACGATGACTGGCAGGCCGCCAAGGACTACCAGATCAACACGCGCGCCAACAACGTCAGCGTGGCCGTGGTTGAGGACAACACCAACCTCGCCATCCAGGGTCTTTTCAAGTACATCGCTCCTGACAGCGACGAGGCCAAGGCTCTCGAGGCTCGCGGCTATGTCAAGACTGACTGGGCTGTGGGCATGTACACAAAGAACGGAGAGGCAGACGCCAATCAGGAGGCCGAGTGGAGCTCCAAGTTCATGGGAGGCTACACCGATGCGGACTACGCCGCCAAGAAGGCTCCTATCTACCTCATCCCTATGGAGACCACCGTTCTTCAGACCGCAGGTCTCGTGAACGGCTATGGCTTCAAGAACCTCAGCAGTGACTAAAGACAGTTAGTTTGTAGTCTATTATATTCCGGAGATGCCGACCCCCAAGGAGCCGGCATCTCTTTTTTTATAAAAATTTGCTTTTCTAGGAGACAATGTTTACTTTTAAGGCAGATAATAACCACATCATGAAACAATCGATTCAATTTGTTGTTCTTGTTTGCCTTGCGTGTCTCCTCGCGGGGTGTTCCTATTTGAACCTCGAAATCGAGCCATCGGCGGGGAGCATCTCGACTCAGGATGACGGGCTGACATCGGTCAGGACGGGGGAGGATTTGTCGTACTACTATTTCGACCAGACGATTTCCTTGGGAGAACGGCAGGATATGGTGTTCGTCAAAATCAGTGATGACCAGTCAAAATTTCTAACGCAAATTACCAGCGGAGTGTCGGCTCTTTCTCTTTACAACTCGCAGGCGACAAATAGCCGGACAATGGGCGTTGCAGGCGATACATTCCTGCTGCAAAGTTCCTCCCCCGCTGAAACAGATAGACAAATAGGCGTACTCAAGGCGAATCCGTCTGTGGTATTTGCGTCTAAGGTGCTTGAATATGAGGGACATCTTGTGGGCGTTTCAGACGAGTTTTCCGTCAAATTGAAGACTGGGACATCGAGAAGCGAGCTTGACAGGCTGGCGGCGAGGTTTGCCTGTACGGTTTCTCAGAGGGATTTCTTTGAAGATGACATCTTTTTTGTTAAGGTTGACAAGACATCGGAATTTGGTGTTCTCCAGCTTTCAAGTATATTTTATGAGACTGGGCTGTTCGAGTTTACCTCGCCCGATTTCATTTCGTTCGATGCCTTCGGTTCGCAGGATCCGTATTATCAGTATCAATGGAATCTGAAAAACACGGGGCAGTACAGCACGGCGCTTTATGACATCAATATTGAATCCGCTTGGACAGTGACTGAAGGTAGCAGCGACATAATCGTAGCCGTGCTTGACAATGGGGTTCTGCTGACTCACCCCGATCTGGCGGCAAACATAGTCACCGGCTATGATTGCGTCCAGAATATCAGCGGTGGCGCTCCGACTTCAGCTGAAGAAAAACACGGGACTCCCGTCGCCGGAATCATTGCTGCCGTCAAGGATAACGGAATCGGAATAAGCGGAGTTGCGCCCGGCTGCAAGATTTTACCTGTCAGGATAGGAGATTCACAGAATGTTTATAGCTCTACGGCTACGTCCGGCTTTAATTGGGCTGTTAGTCAAGGCGCGGATGTAATAAACTGTTCGTGGGGATTGTCAAACCCTTGCAGCCTTTTGACTGCGGCCATACAGAACGCGACTACGCAAGGTAGGGACGGGAAAGGCTGCGTTGTCATATTCTCATCTGGAAACAAGAAATTTGGAGATAACGATCCTGTGCTGTATCCAGGAAGTTTATCTTATGTTATGGCTGTAGGTGCAATATCCTATAATGGGCAGCGTAAGAATCTTTCAACACCGGATGGGGAGAATTGGTGGAGCAGCAATTATGGTGGAACTTTGGATGTGATGGCTCCTGGTGTTTATATTAGTACTACAGATGTGAATGGAGGCTATCAAGATAGGTTTAACGGAACCTCTGCGGCAGCACCACAGGTGGCCGGAGTGGCGGCATTGATACTGTCAAAATATCCGGATTTACCACAAGAGTATGTGCGTCGTGCAATCGAGAAGGGATGTGATCATTTGCCTGGGTATACATACACGACAGATGGCCAATATCCGCCACTAACTAGAAACAATGAGGTCGGATATGGTCTGGTGAATGCTCGCGATGCACTGATGTATGCGGAACAATTTAAGTTTCAGAATGATACTGACCAAACTTCAGGATTCGACTTTGTGATTAGCAATAGCACCATATATGATTTCGATGAGATGATATTTGATGTGATGGGGAAAGTCAATGGTGTCTTTACTTATCTAGTATCTGCAAACGTGTTGGGCGGTTTGGAAAGAAACAGCATAGTCGGATATCCTGTATATAGGGGATGCGATATTTCGTCCGGGACCGCCATCACCGATATTGAAGTTAGGCTTTATGCCGTCTGCTCTGATTATTCCGGATATTTTGATATCGGAGTCGCAATTGACAATCCTTTTCCTAACAGTTATGATGCTTTCTCATTCTCTTCTGACGGAGATACATATGAGACCACTTTGCCGTCCACTTCCGTTCCCGATGGGGGTAGGCGTAAGGTCTATGTAAAAATATACGAAACTGTTCAAAATCAATAATATTATGAAAATCAAGAAATTTTTATTCGTTTCAATTCTCTCTTTTGGGATAATAAGCTGTTCGGAAAAAGAGCCGCTTGATACCGATTTTTTTGAATGGACAGATCAGGAGGCTATTGCTCCGCTCTCTATGGACTCGGAGGATGGCTTGGATTTAAGTTCAGATTATCGCGAGGTAGCATGGGGCTTGTTGGCGCAGAACGGCATTAGTACTTCGACGACTGTAACTGCTGAAACCGCAGAAACGGAAGCGATTGTTATTAACGATCAGGCGGTCATAAAGGATGTTGTCGAACGGCTTGGTTTTGATTCGGAAATTTCCGAATCAGACGGCTATTCTCTTGTCGTAGGTTGTACCGTGGTCGGTGCAACGGGAGCCTACAGGATCTCTCAGCGGGCAAAGAAAACTCTTGGCGGGGTGAGTCTGCGTCTGATGATAGAACAGGTTGGAGGAGGTTTTACCGTTCCTAGCCGAACATGCTTTATGGCTTTATATTCCACTGTACTACCATCTGGCCCGGTAAGGAAAATATATTGCACTGGAGAATAGGATGTCACATTGATTGCTTGGTAAGCGTCTCCGGGTTGACATGTCGTGGGTAAAAAGAAAGCAGGGTCACTGGCCCTGCTCATCTTTTGTCCACTTGTCCGGGAGGAGATTGCGATATACTTCGGTTGGAGATTCTGGCGGCAGTGCAGCCGCCTTGTTCAGCACATCGGAGATGTAGTCGAAGAAGTTGATTCCGAGGCTCCGGCAGGAGCAGGCAAGGGAGTACTACTTTTTGGTCTTGATTTTGTGTGATATGCCGGAGGACCTCAACCCTTTATGCCGTCAACTATCAGGAATCTCATCATTTTCGAAGCTGATATGGGAGATACGGAGGCTGCAAATGTTGAAAAAGCTTCTGTCAATTCATCCAAGTCAGCATCTGCTTTTCCAAAAAAATCAAGATCGACAGACATTCTGTGACCAATCTGTAGGGCGAGCGCCGTGCCGCCTACTAGCCGTGTATCCTTCAATATTTCAAGGGTCTGTGACTTTTTCAGAAGTCCCAATGTAGTGGGGGAGATTGTTTCGTAGTGTAGCATCGAAAAGATTCTTTTGGAACTGATGAAATAGCGGGAATCAGCGATACTGCTTTCGGGTCAAGAGTCCGCAGCTCCCTTGCAATGTCTGTAATCCGTCGAATCCCGTATATCTCAACGATAAGATACCAGTCTTTCAATTGCCCATACTCCAGAACTCGTTGAATCAAATAAGGAGCATTGGACTCAAGGCTGATGGTATCCCTGTTTGTGTCCCAGAAAAGGTAGTCGGAGAAAGAATGTATATGCTCATGATTAATCATGCAGGCAAATGTATTAATTAATTGTCATATTCGGCAAAAAGTCCGGAAGAAAAACGCAAATTTCTTATCTTTGCACATCACTAAGAAGCTGTTTTGAAATGGTTTCCGAATTTTATTATGCGGAATTTTCGAGGCAGTTTCGGCTTTGGAAGAGGGAGCGTAGCGGTGGCTACGTGACCGATGACAAAGATGAAAATGGCCGGAAAGGCCGCGCGAGAAAAGGGAGGAATTATTTCAAAACAGCTTCTAAAACAAATGTCGATGAAAAGAAATTTAATTTTGCTGACGGCGGTGCTGCTCTGCCTGCCTGTCGGCCTGAAAGCCCAGCCGGTCAGGGAGCAATACGGGACATACACCCTTGAGCAGATTCATTGGCGGGACAATTGCGTGCTTGCGGACCCCGTTTCCGGGGAATATATCATGGTGGGGCCTGCCGGCCGCAGCGTAAAGAGCTACAAGAGCAGGGATCTCATCCATTGGGAGGGGCCAACCGTTATCTACACCGCTCCGGACGATGTCTGGGGGGATATCCGTATCAACAGCATCTGGGCGCCGGAGCTTCACTACTATAAGGGGAAATACTACCTTTTCCAGACATTCGACACGAGTGAGAAACTTCCCGAGCAGTGGCGCAACTGGTATCATACCGGGCGCGTGATGAGGGGAAGCCAGGTGCTTGTCTCCGACTCTCCCTACGGCCCTTTCAAGACTTTCGCGCCTCACGCCACCCTTCCGTCGGATATGATGACCATAGACGGGACGCTCTGGGTGGAGGACGGCGTGCCTTATATGGTCTATTGCCACGAGTGGGTGCAGGTCACTGACGGTGCCGTGGGCTATGTGCGGCTGAAAGATGACCTCTCGGATATGGACGGGGAGCCGAAGAATCTCTTCCGTGCGAGCTATGTCAACCACAGTTGGGGCAAGGTCATTGCGCCTGACGGCAGCGGCTATGTCACCGACGGCCCGTATCTGTGCAAGGGCAAGACCGGCAAGCTGTATATGATCTGGACGACCAACAACAGCTGCGGCATTGCCATATCGGATTCCGGGAAGATTGCAGGCCCTTGGCGGCAGCAGGACGAGGCTCTGATGGTCGGTGCCGGGCACGGGATGATATTCCGCAGCTTCGACGGCAGACTGATGCTGGCCCTGCACGCACCTTACTGGGGAGAAACTCACCCTAAGATCTTCGAACTCGAGGATACGGGCGAGACCCTGAAAATCATCGGGGAAATCACTTCTTAAGCAGAGGTTATAGCATATATGGGCAAAAACGCTATAACCTGACGATAAAACCGCTTTCGGAGGGTATTGTGGGAATTAGGTTATAGCATTTTGGACAGAATTTGCTATAACCTTTTGCGGGAGTTGGATGTGGTATGCGGCTATATGGGCACTCACGACATCGCCAGACGGTGTCAGTTTACCCTGATCTTCTGGCCGTTGCGGATTCTGTCGACGTTCAGGCCCGGGTTGAGCTTCTTGATGGCGGAGAGGGTCTTGCCGTATTTTCGCGCGATGCTGGAGACGGTCTCCCCGGAGCGGACACTGTGCCACTTCTCGGCGGCCTTTTCCGCAGCTATGCGCTTCTCCTCCTCAATGATCTGCTCGTCCGTGGCGTAGATCTCCTCCTCCTCGTCGATTGACTCCGGCATATATCTGGACGAGGGGTCGAGGTAGCTGCGGCGCAGCACGAAGACGTTCTTGCGCAGCTCCCCCTTCTCGAAATCCACTATCCACTGAGGGTCGAACGCGTAGCCCTTGTAGCGGGTCTCGAAGTGCAGGTGCGGCCCGGACGAGCGTCCCGTGGAGCCTCCGAGCCCTATGACATCCCCGGCCTTCACCCACTGCCCCGGCTCGGAGAGCCGCTTGGAGAGGTGGCCGTAGAATGTCTCCAGTCCATTTTCGTGCCTTACTATCACGAGGTTGCCGTAGCCTCGGACATAAGCAGAGTAGCGCACCCTGCCGTCGAATGCCACGTTGATCGGAGTCCCTGTCGGCAGCGGAAGATCCACGCCCTGATGACGCCGGTTGCGCCTGTAGCCGAACTTGGAATATACTTCTCCGACATGCGGACACACGAAGCCGCTCACGGAGTCTATGAGGCAGATGGAGCTGCGGTAGGGGAGGTCGGACAGGTTTATTTCCGCGTAAGGGTTGAGGGTGTTCTCCGCCCAGAAGTCCGTGAACGTCTCCGAGCGGGCCACCTTCTTGTGATTCTTGATGTATCTCCAGCTATAGTCGTCGTTAAGGACAATCTGGAGATATCCGTCTCCGATGTCGAGGGTGTCAACCGGAGCGCCGTTGCCTCTCTTGAAGGCCCCGGGTTCCGTGATATAGTCTTCCGGAATCATCGATACCGACGGGGGAGTCACCGGAGTGGCTATGCCGGGCTCCCGGCCTTGAAGCGCCGCCCGCCCCGCAGGGTCTGTCTGCTGGGCATATACGATTGAGGGCAGTATGAGGGTGAGCAGTGAGAGCCGTGTCTTCATTATGATCTCACGGCTCCAAAATCCCTCTCAAGCAGACTCACGGTCTCCTTCACTTTTTCCTGGAGCAGCTCTTCGCTGCGCGCCTCGCAGATGAAGCGCAGGTACGGCTCCGTGTTGGAAGGGCGGATATTGAACCACCAGTCCGGATATTCGAGGCGGTATCCGTCGAAGTCCATGAGCTTCACGGGCCTGGCCTGCGAGGAGAAATGCCCGCACAGGGCCTTCATCGCCCCGGCCTTGTCTTCAAGCTTGAAGTTGATTTCGCCGGAGTTGAAGTACCTTGTCATCGAGTCTATCTGGGCGCTGAACTTTATGCCCTTCTTCTTGAGGGAGGAGACGATGCGCAGGACAATCATCGAGGAGAGCAGGCCGCTGTCCGAGTAGAAGAAGTCCTTGAAATAGTAGTGTCCGGCGAGTTCTCCGCCCCAGAGCCCGTCAATCTCGCGGAGCTTCGGAGCGGCGAACGCCCGTCCCACCTTCCAGGTGTGCAGGTCGGCTCCGTATTTTTCGAGGAACTCTCCCACGGCCTTGGAGCTGCGTATCTCCTGGAGGACGCGGGGGTTCTTCTCTCCTCTCTCGTCGCAGAAATAGAGGGCCATGAGGGCTATTATCAGGTCGGGGGCCACGAATCTGGCCTTGTCATCGACGAACATCACCCTGTCCGCGTCCCCGTCGTAGATGACTCCCACGTCGGCTCCGCTGCGGCGCACCAACTCTTTGAGAGGCTCCACGTTCTTCGCCACGAGCGGGTTGGGTTCGTGGTTCGGGAAGCGTCCGTCGATGGTGTCGAAAAGATATTCAGGGGAGTCGCCGTAGATTTCCTTGGCGAAGAGGTTGGCCATCCCGTTGGACAGGTCGAAGGCGAGCTTCAGATTGCCGTAGTCGCCCTTGAATTTCTTCATGAAGGCGATGTAGTCCTCGTGGACGTCCATCTCGTGCAGGGTGCCGCGCACGGCTGCCGCCTCTGTCGGCCGGCCGCTGTCAATCCACTCTTTGATCTGCCCCAGGCCGCTGTCCAGACCGACGGGGAGGGCGTTTTCGCGGCTCACCTTCATCCCGTTGTACTCAGCGGGATTGTGGCTGGCGGTAATCTGCACGGAGGCCTTGAATCCGTAGTTGGCGGTGCCGAAATATACCATCGGCGTGCTGCTCAGCCCGAGGTCGTACACGTCGGCTCCGGCATCGAGAATGCCCTCGACGAGCGCATCGCGGATTTCCGGAGAGGAGACGCGGCAGTCGCGTCCCACCAGCACCTTGTCGGCCTTGAGAAGTTCGGGCAGGAAATAGCCCACCTTGTAGGCCGTGCTCCTGTCGAAATCCTTCCCATAGACACCTCTGATGTCGTATGCGTGAAATGCTCCCATTCTTTTACTTGATTTTGGATTTGTATGAGGTGCCCACCTTGCCCCGGGCGATGCTCTGGAGCTTTCTTGAAATCATCTTCTTGCGCACCGGAGCCACCAGATCCGTGAAGAGCACCCCGTCGAGGTGGGAGAACTCGTGCTGGATCATCCTCGCGGCGAACTTGTCGAAACTCTCCGTCTTCTTCTCGAAGTTCTCGTCATAGTATTCGACCTCGATGCTCTCGCTCCTGCGCACGTCCGCGTAGATGCCGGGGACGCTGAGGCAGCCTTCGTTGTATTCGCAGCTGCTCTCGCTCTCGGAGAGTATCACCGGGTTGATGAAAGTGCGTTTGAATCCTTTGAGGTAGGGATAGACGTCTGACATCACGTCCCCGTCCACCACGGCGACTCTTCTGCCGTCTCCGATCTGCGGGGCGGCCAGACCGCAGCCGTCCGAGGCCGCGAGGGTCTCCCAGAGATCCTTTACGAGGGCGGAGACTCCCTCCTTGTCGTTGAGGTCCGCAGGGGCGGCCACTTCGCGCAGCACCCCGGAACCATAGAGATATATGGGCTGTATCATTTTTTATTTGTTTGCTTGTCGAGATAGCCCTGCAAAATTATTGCCGCGCTGATCTTGTCCGTCTGAGCCTTGTCCCTGCGGTCGCTTTTCTTCATCCCGCCGTCTATCATCGCCCTGTGGGCGAGCACCGAGGTGAACCTCTCGTCCTCCAGGGCTATGGTGGTGTCCGGGAAAGCCTTGCGGAGCACTTTCAGGAACTTGTCCACTTCCGGGGCGCACTGGGCGGGGGCTCCGTTGAGATTGAGCGGATAGCCCACCACGAACACCCCGATGTCCTCCGTGCGGGAGTAATTTTGGAGATATTCTATTATCTTTGCAGTCGGAACGGTTTCGGACGGAGATGCGAAGATGCCGAGCGGATCGCTTACCGCGACTCCCACTCTGGCCTTGCCGTAGTCTATCCCGATTGACCTTTTCATCGGCGCGAAATTAAATAAAAAGTATGGGACGACAAAATCCGGACAGCAGACATAAGTTCTACAGGCTTTCGCTTGTGGACGCTGACACCCACGAGGGCATACGGACCGTGCTGTTCACCAAGACCCGCTTCATCTGTTTCGCCGTGACGGTCGTGGTGGCGGCGGTTCTTCTGATATACTGCATCATAGCTTTCACTCCCGTGCGTCTCTCCATACCGGGCTATCCCGACGCCAACTTCAAGCGCACCTCCCTGGCCAACGCCATCAAGGTGGACTCTCTCGAAAGCGCGGTGATGCGCTGGAATCTCTATGCGGAGAATCTCTCGCGCGTGCTGGCGGGGGAGAGCACGCTCAGCCTTGACAGTCTGTTCGACGGAAAGTCTCTGAGGTACCTTTCCGACAAGTCGGTGGAGGAGCTCTCAAAACAGGATTCCGTGCTGCGCGAGACCGTGCGCAAGGAGGAGAAGTTCGGGGTCAGCGAGGGGAACGCCTCCGCGAAATCCCTCCCGGCCGAGGGCATGCATTTCTTCTCCCCGGTCAAAGGGGTGGTTTCAGAGGGCTTTGACAACCTCACCCATCCCGGAGTGGACATAGTCGCTCCTGCGGGCAGCGTCGTGAGCGCCGTGCTCGACGGCGTGGTGATATACAGCGGGTGGAACGAGGAGAAGGAGTATGTCCTGATGCTGCAGCACAAGAACAATCTGCTCAGCATCTACGCAAACAACAGCAAGATTCTCAGGCAGCAGGGCGATGAGCTCAAGGCGGGCACGCCGATAGCCCTTTCGGGCGGCGCGGACGGGGCCGCGGGCAAGGGGAGCCTGCATTTCGAACTCTGGCACAATGGGCGTCCTCTCAATCCTGTCCAGTTCATAAGTTTTTAGTCATGAATAAGAGAAAAATCGCGATACTTGGCTCCACCGGCTCTATCGGCACCCAGACGCTTGACGTCATACGGCAGCACCCGGATCTTTTCGAGCTTGAACTGATTTCCGCGCGGAGCAGCGCGGATCTGCTTGTGAGCCAGGCCATAGAGTTCGACGCCGCGAACGTGGTGATCTGTGACGAGTCCCGATATCGCAAGGTGGCGGACGCTCTCCAGCCGCGCGGCATAAAGGTATGGGCCGGCGTGGACAGCCTGTGCGACCTCGTGCGCATGCCCTCCGTGGACATCGTCGTCGGTGCGATGGTGGGCTTCAGCGGGCTGCGTCCTACGCTCGCCGCCCTTGAGGCCGGGAAGATAGTGGCGCTCGCCAACAAGGAGACTCTCGTGGCGGCCGGAGCCCTGGTCACCGGGACCATGCGCGCTCACGGGGGTGTGATACTCCCTGTGGACTCCGAACATTCGGCGATATTTCAGTGCCTGCTCGCAGCGCAGGGCAACGAGGTCGAGAAAATACACCTGACCGCTTCCGGAGGCCCGTTCCGCACCTGGGACAGGGGCCGGATTGCGGCGGCCACCGCCGCTGACGCTCTCAAGCATCCGAACTGGAACATGGGTTCCAAGGTCACGATAGACTCGGCCACCATGATGAACAAGGGTTTCGAGGTAATCGAGGCCCGCTGGCTTTTCGACGTCAGCGCGGAGCGCATCAGCGTGGTGGTGCACCCGGAGTCGATAGTGCATTCCATGGTCGAGTTCGTGGACGGGGCGGTAATCGCCCAGCTCGGCTGTCCCGACATGCGGGAGCCGATAGGCTTCGCCCTCGGTTTCCCCTCACGGCTGACGGTCGGCAACCGCAAGCTGGACTTCGCCTCGCTCGGGCGTCTGACCTTCGAAGCTCCGGATCTGAAGCGCTTCCCCTGCCTTGAGCTGGCCTACGAGGCCATCCGCAGGGGCGGCAATGCTCCGTGCGCCCTCAATGCGGCCAACGAAGTGGCCGTGGCGGCGTATCTCAAGGGACTGATAGGTTTCTATGATATCGCCAAAATCAATGAGCGTTGTCTGGATGGCCTGGATTTTGTCGAGAATCCGGGACTTGATGACATCTTCAGGACCAACAGTGAGGTCGCGTCAATAGCCGATGGTTATATTAATTAAGACTCTGCAGGTAATTCTTGCGCTTTCCCTGCTCATCCTCATCCATGAGGCGGGGCATTTTCTCTGGGCCAGGATATTCGGAATCCGGGTCGAGAAGTTCTACCTCTTCTTCGACATCGGAGGCAGGGCCATTGCCCGCTGGAAATGGGGGGATACCGAGTTCGGTATCGGCTGGCTGCCTTTCGGCGGCTATTGCAAGATTTCCGGGATGATCGACGAGTCGATGGACCTGGAGCAGATGCACAAGGCTCCGCAAGCCTGGGAGTTCCGCTCTCATCCGGCCTGGCAGCGGCTGCTGGTGATGGCGGGAGGCGTGATAAACAACTTCATTTTCGCCGTCATAGGCTATGTCCTGATACTCTCCGTGTGGGGTCAGTCGTATCTGAGCAACAGCGGCAACCGCATCTATGTCAACGATCTGGCGTATGAGATGGGTTTCCGCACCGGGGACAGGATTCTGAGCTTCGACGACTACGTTCCGGAGAATTTCTCCATGCTGCAGGCGGATCTCGCCCGGCGTGACGTCCGCAAGGCCACGGTTCTGCGGGGCGCGGACACGCTCGACATCTACATAGACCAGTCGAAGATAGGGGAGGTGCTCAATTCTCCTCTGATGTTCGACCTTGCCGTGCCTTTTGTCGTGGACTCGGTCGCACAGGGCCCCAATTCTGCTTCCGGCCTTATGCGCGGGGACAGAATCGTCGCCTTCGGAGGAAGGGGGGTGGAGTATCTCCAGGATTCGCGGCCGGTGCTCGCCTCGATGAAGGACAGCACCGTGACGGCCACGCTCATCCGGGCGGGCGATACGCTTTCGGTGCCGGTCAAGGTCGATACTTCCGGGCGCATCGGGGTGTACATGGGAATGCCGTCCATGGAAGTGAAACGCTACACTCTCCCGCAGGCCATTCCTGCCGGCATCAAGCTGACAGGCAGCACCATAGGCGGTTACGTAAGGGATCTCGGACTGCTGGTGCGCCCTTCGACCGGGGCGTACAAGTCGGTGGGGAGCTTCATCGCCATTGGGCAGGTCTTCCCTTCCAGCTGGGACTGGTATCAGTTCCTCAGCATCCTCTCGCTGCTGTCCATAATGCTTGCCGTGATGAACCTCATCCCGATTCCCGCCCTCGACGGAGGCCATATCCTCTTCACTTTCTATGAAATCGTCACCGGGCGCAAGCCTGGCGAGAAGTTCCTCGTCGCGGCGCAGGTGCTGGGGATGGCCCTGCTCTTCGCGCTGATGTTCCTGGCGTTCGGCAACGATCTGGCGAGAATACTGTAGTATGAAGTTTCATCTCCAGTCAGAATACAGCCCGTCGGGAGACCAGCCGGAGGCGATAAACCAGCTCTGCTCGGCTCTGGATTCCGGGGTGGGCGACGTGACCCTGCTCGGCGTGACAGGCTCCGGAAAGACTTTCACGATGGCCGGCGTCATCGAGCGCCTCCAGCGCCCCGCGCTGATTCTCAGCCACAACAAGACTCTCGCGGCTCAGCTCTACGGCGAGTTCAAGTCCTTCTTTCCCGACAACGCCGTGGAGTACTTCGTCTCCTACTACGACTACTACCAGCCGGAGGCCTACATCCCTTCGAGCGACACCTACATAGAGAAGGACCTCAGCATCAACGACCGCATAGAGAAGCTGCGCTTGAGCGCAGCGAGCGCCCTGATGTCGGGGCGGCGGGACGTGATAGTGGTCTCCTCCGTCTCCTGCCTCTACGGAATAGGCAATCCGGAGGACTTCCACGCGCAGACCGTGACCGTCCGCAGAGGGGAGACGCGCAGCCTGACCGGCCTTCTCTACCGGCTTGTCGAGGGGCTCTACAACCGTACCGAAGCGGAGTTCAAGAGGGGGTCATTCCGGGTCAGGGGGGACACGGTCGACGTCTATCTGAGCGGGGCCGACGAGGCGGTGCGGATAGAGTTTTTCGGAGACGAGGTGGATTCCCTGAGCCTTATAGACCCGGTGACCGGAGCCCATATCGAGGACGTTGACGAGATAAGCATCTATCCGGCCAACAACTTCGTCACCACCAAGGAGCGCAGCGCGGCGGCGGTGTCCCAGATTCAGGACGACCTCGTCCGCCAGATGCAGGTCTTCACTGAGCAGGGGCGCGAACTTGAAGCCAAACGCCTCAAGCAGAGGGTGGAATACGATCTCGAGATGATAAAGGAGATGGGATACTGCCCCGGCATCGAGAACTACTCCAGATACTTCGACGGCCGCCGGGAGGGGCAGAGGCCGTTCTGTCTGATCGACTATTTCCCCAAGGACTTCGTCACCTTCATCGACGAGAGCCACGTCACCCTCCCCCAGGTCAGGGCGATGTACGGCGGCGACCATTCCCGCAAGTCGGTTCTGATAGACTACGGCTTCCGGCTTCCGGCGGCGTCCGACAACCGGCCGCTCAAGTTCGAGGAGTTCGAGGCCATCACCGGTCAGAGGGTCTATGTGAGCGCGACCCCGGCGGACTACGAGCTGGAGAAATCCGGAGGCCTCGTGGTGGAGCAGGTGGTGAGGCCGACGGGCCTGCTCGACCCTCCGATAGAGGTGAGACCTACCAAAAATCAGGTGGACGACCTCGTCGAAGAGATACGCAGGCGTTCCGAACGCGACGAGCGCACCCTTGTCACCACGCTCACCAAGAGGATGGCCGAAGAGCTGGACGAATATCTGCGCAAGATAGGAATCCGCGTGCGTTACATCCATTCCGACGTGGACACGGCCGAGAGGGTGGAAATCATAGAGGACTTCAAGATGGGCCTCTTCGACGTGCTTGTCGGGGTGAACCTGCTCCGCGAGGGTCTGGATATCCCGTCGGTGTCGCTCGTGGCCATACTTGACGCGGACAAGGAGGGGTTCCTCCGCACGGGGCGGGCCCTGACCCAGACGGCCGGCCGCGCCGCCCGCAATGTCAACGGACTCGTGATAATGTATGCCGACTCCGTGACAGCGTCGATGGAGCAGACTATCCGCGAGACCGACCGCCGCCGCAGAAAGCAGGTGGAATACAATGAATTGCATCATATCGTCCCGAAGCAGGTGCAGGTGCGTCAGAACGTCCTTGCGAAAAACCTCGCCGGCGGCACCACGGGGCGGGTCAGCGCCGCCAACTCCTACGACGCTCCGGTCTATGTCCCGAACCCTTCCGAACTCGGGAAGGGCCGGGTCAGCGTCGGCTTCGGCCATGCCGCGCTGCGCGAGGCGGGAGCCGCTTTCGCCGAAGGCAAGGTCAAGGCCGATCTCGCCGCAGTTCTACAGGATCCGGTGATACGCTCGATGTCCCGGGAGCAGGTGGAGAAGCTCATCGAGGAGGACCGCCGCAGGATGAAGAAGTCCGCCGCCGACCTGGACTTCACCCACGCGGCGCGCTACCGCGACGAGATGTGGGCGCTTCAGGAATACCTTAAAGTCTGGAAAGAGAAATAAGGCGGGACTCCGCCGGACTTCGTTCTATTTCACCTTGGCGTCGCAGTACCAGCAGCGGGTCACGCCGCCGGCGGCCTGCTTGAAGCGGGGCTGGACTTTCTCGTTGTTGCAGATGCACTTGGGGTTGCCGCAGTGCAAGGCCGGGTCTGTCAGCCATTTCTGCTCCGGCATGCTGTGGGCGCTGTCGTCCTTCCACTCCAAGAGCTTACATATCAGCGCCATACGGACGAACTTGCCGTTCTCCACCTGACGGAAATACGCCGCGCGGGGGTCGTCGTCCACCTCGGTGAGGATTTCGTTGACCCTCGGGAGCGGATGCAGCACGGCCATCTTCTCCTTGGCGAGGGACATCCTCCTGCCGTCCAGCACGAAGCTGTCCTTCACCCTGTCGAACTCGTCCTCGTCGAGGAAGCGCTCCTTCTGAACCCTCGTCATGTAGAGCACGTCAAGCTCGGGCAGGGCCTCGTCCAGATTGTCGGTCTCCCTGTACTGAATACCCTTGCCCTCGCAGACATCCTGCTTGATGTAGTCCGGAAGCCTGAGCTCGTCCGGGGCGATCAGAATCACGCGCACGTTCTCATAGCGCGAGAGGGCCTTGATGAGGGAATGCACCGTGCGGCCGAAGCGCAGGTCTCCGCAGAAGCCGATCGTGATGCCGTCTATCCTCCCGAGTTCGCGCTTGATGGTCAGAAGGTCGGTCAGGGTCTGTGTAGGGTGGCTGTGGCTGCCGTCCCCCGCGTTGATTATCGGCACTTTGGCCACTTCGGCGGCCACGAGGGGAGCCCCTTCGAGATGGTGGCGCATCGCGATGATGTCCGCAAAGCACCCCACCACCCTTATTGTGTCCTGCACCGTCTCCCCCTTGCTGACGGAGGAGTTCTTGGCATCCGAAAATCCGAGCACGCCTCCCCCGAGCTCCATCATGGCGGAGGTGAAGCTGAGCCGCGTGCGGGTGCTCGGCTCATAGAAGAGGGTCGCGAGCTTGCGGTGCTCCATCAGGCTCTGATATTTCGTCCTGTCGCTGATGATCTCTTCGGCGAGGGTGATTATCCGGTCGGTCTCCTCGCGGCTGAGGTCAGTCGGGTCTATAAGGTGTTTCATAGGCTGTCCCTGAATTCGATTATCTTGTTCTTCCACTCCGGAGCCACGTATCCCTGCTCCACGGCCACTTCCACGAGAGTGTCGAGGTTGCTGAGCGAATAGTTGACCGTCTCCGCCTCAGCTATCCTCATCAGCCCCTTCTTGATGCCGTAGGTGAAGATGCTGGCGATGCCCAGCACCTCGGCCCCTTCCTCGCGGAGCGCCTCCACCACTTCGATGGCGCTTCCTCCGGTGGAGATGAGGTCCTCGATCACCACGACCTTGGTCCCCTTGTCCATCCGGCCCTCGATCCTGTTGCCGCGTCCGTGGCTCTTGGCTTCCGAGCGCACATAGCCCATCGGCAGCCCGAGTATGGAGGCGGTGATGGCGGCGTGGGCGATGCCCGCCGTCGAGGTGCCCATCAGCATCTGGCACTCCGGGTAGTGCTTCATCACGAGCGAGGCTAGGCCCACTTCGATTTTCTGCCTGACTTCCGGGGCCGAGAGGGTCAGCCGGTTGTCACAATAGATAGGGCTCTTGATGCCGCTGGCCCAGGTAAACGGATCCTCCGGGCGGAGGAACACGGCTCCTATTGAAAGAAGCTCCTTTGCAATGATTCTCTCCATACTTTTATATGATTCCTATTATATCTTCAAGTCTCTCTATCCCAAGGCTTTCTGTGAGCCCCGGGAGGGCGGTGACGATCTCCTGGCAGGCGTAGGGGTTGCGGATGTTCTCCGCCCCGACCTGCACTGCACAGGCTCCCGCCATCATCATCTCCACCACGTCCTCCGCGCTTGCCACGCCGCCGCAGCCCATCACCGGTATCTTGCAGGCCTTCGAGACCTGATACACCATCCTGAGGGCCACAGGGAACACGGCCCGTCCGGAGAATCCCCCCATCCCGGCAGCCACGACAGGTCTGCGCCGGCGGATGTCTATCCTCATCCCGAGCAGGGTGTTGATGAGCGTCAGTCCGTCCGCCCCCGCATCTTCGCAGGCGCGGGCAATCTCCACTATGTCCGTCACGTTGGGGCTGAGCTTGACGAACACGGGCTTGCGGCACACGGCCTTGACCGCCGCCGTCACCTGCGCCGCCGCCTTGGCGCTCGTCCCGAAGGCCATGCCGCCGTTGTGGACGTTGGGGCAGGAGACGTTGACTTCCACGATGTCTATGCCCTCGCACGCATCGGCCTTGGCGCAGTTGCGCGAATACTCCCCGACGGAGAAGCCGCTGATGTTGGCAATCACGACCTTGTGATATATCTTCCTGAGTGACGGGACTTTATCCCTTACCAGAGCGTCGATGCCCGGGTTCTGGAGCCCGACGGAGTTGATCATCCCTCCTTCGCACTCCGCTATGCGCGGCGTCGGGTTGCCGAAGCGCGCCTCTTCCGTAGTCCCCTTGAGGCTGATGCCTCCGAGTATGTTGAGGTCGAACGCATCCGCCATCTCAAGCCCGAAGCCGAAAGTCCCGCTGGCGGGAATCACGGGGTTGTCGAGGCGAATCCCGCAGAGATTCACCGAAAGATTCCTTACCATATTATATCCTCCTTTCTGAATACGGGGCCGTCCTTGCATATCCTTTTGGCTCCGACTGTGGTGTGGCAGCTGCAGCCGTAGCAGAAGCCCACCCCGCAGCCCATCCTCTCTTCCAGAGAGGCCTCTCCCGGGCGGTCGAGCCCGGAGCAGACGGCCTGCATCATCTTCAGCGGCCCGCAGGTGTAGAAGAAATCATACTCCGGAGCAGCCTGCCTGACGGCGTCCGTCACGAAGCCCTTGACCCCTGCGCTGCCGTCGAGAGTGGCGATGAGGGGCGTTATCCCGAGGGCGCGGTATTCATCGGAGAGCACTATCTCGTCCGCCCTGTTGAATCCGAGCGCCACGCTGACGCTCCTGCCTGAGGCGAGCAGCTCCTTGGCGAGAAGATGCAGCGGCGCGGCCCCGAGCCCTCCTCCCAGAAGCAGGGCCTTGGAGCGGCAGGACTCGGGAGTGAATCCGTGCCCGAGACCGCAGAGCAGATCAAGCTCCTCTCCCGGGCGCATCAGGGACATCTGCCCTGTGCCGGCCCCCACCGTCTTGTAGAGCAGGGTCAGAGTTCCCGGGCCGCAGTCGCACACCGATATCGGCCGCCGCAGGAAGAACCCCTCCAGGGCGATGTCGACGAACTGTCCGCTCCGGCAGGCTTCGAACTCCGCTGATGCGAGCCGCAGGCGGAAAGTGTCCCTCGCCACCTTGTCGTTGGATTCTATCGTGAATTTCAGTTTTTGCATGTATATACGATTTTCCCGTCTTTCAGGGTCATTTTCACCTTGCCGCGGACTTCCATCCCCTCGAACGGAGTGGAATGTCCCTTCGAGAGGAACTGCCGGCTGTCTATAGTATAGCTGTCCTTGAGGTCGATCAGCGTGATGTCCGCAGGGGCCCCTTCTTCCAGAACCCCGCCCCCGAGGCCGAAAATCCTTCTCGGCGAGGTGCAGAGAAGCTCCGTGAGCCGCTTCAGACCCAGCTTTCCGCCCTGTACGAGAGTGGTGTAGAGCAGCGGGAAGGCCGTCTCAAGGCCGGTGATTCCCATCGCGCTGCCCTTCAGCCCGAGGGCTTTCTCGCTCTCGCTGTGCGGGGCGTGGTCAGTTGCTATCGCGTCGATCGTCCCGTCCCGCAGGCCTTCCAGCAGCGCATCCCTGTCGGCGGCGCTTCGCAGCGGCGGGTTCATCTTGAACCTGCCCTCCTCCCGGAGATCGTCCTCGCAGAGGCAGAGATAGTGCGGGGCGGTCTCGCAGCTGACGCGCACCCCCCGGTCTTTGGCCTCCCGTATCAGTTTGACGCTTTCGGCGGTGGAGATGTGGCAGACGTGGTATCGGCACCCCGTCTTCGCGCACAGCTCAAGGTCGCGCTTTATCTGAGCCCACTCGCTTTCGGAGCAGATTCCCCGGTGGCCGTGTTCGCGGCAGTAGCGTCCGTCGTGGATGTAGCCTCCGCGGAGCAGGCTGTTGTCTTCGCAGTGGGCAGCGATGATGACCCCCTCCCCGGCTGCGGTCTCCATCGCCTTGAGCATCATATCCTCGTCCTGCACCCCGCTCCCGTCATCGGAAAACGCGACGCACTTCCCCTTGAGGGAGGCCATGTCCGTGAGCTCCAGGCCTTTGCGCTCTTTGGTGATGGAGGCGTAGGGGAGGACTTCCACCACTGCGTCGCGGTCAATGATCCTCTGTTCCTCTTCCAGATGCTCCACGCTGTCCGGTACCGGGTCGAGGTTTGGCATCGCGCAGACGGTGGTGTAGCCCCCCGCCGCCGCGGCGAGCGAACCGCTGCGTATGGTCTCCTTGTAGGAGAAGCCGGGTTCTCTGAAATGTACGTGGATGTCGGTGAAGCCGTGGGTGACGAGGCAGCCCGAGGTGTCGATGATGCGAACGCCCTCTCCGACCTGCAGGTCGTACCCCTTCCTGCAGATGATGCCGTCCCTGACCAGAATGTCCGGGCCGCTGCCTCTGAGCAAAATGTCCTGTATCATTGAGCGGAATTTTCAATGATTGCAGCGCAATCGTGCAAAGGTACGCAAAAAAATAATATCGCATTGCCGGAAACTCATCTTGCAGAGCACGACTCTTAATTGTAAATTTGCAGCTTTCTTGGGAAGAGCAGTAATGAAAGTCAGTATCATCATGGGATCGAAGAGCGACTGGGAAGTGATGTCAGCCGCCTGCGAGACCCTCGACGCTTTCGGCGTCCCCTATGAGAAGAAGGTGATCAGCGCCCACCGTACACCCGCTTTCTTCTGTGACTACATGGCTTCGGCCGTTTCCAGAGGTGTCGATATCGTCATCGCCGGTGCCGGCGGGGCGGCGCATCTGCCGGGGATGGCGGCGGCCATGACCCCTCTCCCCGTGATCGGGGTTCCTATACGGAGCGCGGCTCTGGGGGGACTTGACTCGCTTCTCTCGATTGTCCAGATGCCTTCCGGAGTTCCCGTGGCCACGATGGCCATCAACGGGGCGAAGAACGCCGCACTCTTCGCGGTCTCGATGCTCGCCCTTCAGGATTCCCGGCTGCGCGACGCCCTCGGCGAGTTCAGGCAAAAGCAGGCGGACAAAGTACTTCAGACAGAACTGTAGAAATATGATAGCACAGCGTATATTCGTGGAGAAGTGTTCCGGATTCCGGGTCGAGGCTGAGAGCCTGCGCAATGAATTCAACGAAAACCTCTCCCTCTCGCTCCGTTCCCTGAGGCTTCTGAATGTCTATGACCTTTTCGGATTTTCTCCGGAGCTCCTCGAAAAGTGCCGCTACACCGTATTCGGCGAGAGGGTGACCGACCTGGTCAGCGACAGCCTCCCGCTTGAGGGCCGCCGCTACCTGGCCGTGGAGTATATCCCCGGACAGTTCGACCAGCGCGCCTCGTCCGCCGTCGACTGCGTGCACCTTATCGACCCTTCGGCCGACGTGCGCATCCGCAGCTCGCGCCTGCTGATTTTTGACGACGACATGTCGGACGAGGCCCTTGCAGCCGTCCGGCACTATTATATAAACGCGGTCGAGTCCCGCGAGAAGGACCTCTCCTCCCTTTGCTGCAACGAGACGGCCTCCATTAGGCCCCTCGCCTCGCTGGAGGGCTTCACTGCCATGCAGATGGAAGAATATCCGGAGTTCTGCCGCAGGTGGGGCCTCGCGATGAACTCCGACGACCTCGGGGAGGTGGTCGGGTATTTCCGCCGGGAGCGTCGCGAGCCCACGGAGACCGAGCTCCGCATCCTGGACACGTACTGGAGCGACCATTGCCGCCACACCACCTTCACCACGGAGCTGGAGAGGGTGAGCGTGGACGACTCGTTCATCCGGGGGGAGATCGAGGCCTCCCTTGCCGAGGTCAATGAAATCCGCCGCGAGCTGGGCCGCGAGGGCAAGAGCTTCTGCCTCATGGAGCTCGCCACCGTCGGAGCGCGCATCCTGCGCCGGAGAGGTCTTCTGGAAGACCTTGAAGTCAGCGAGGAGAACAACGCCTGCAGCATCTATGTGGACGTGGACGTGGACGGAAGGACGGAGAAATGGCTCCTGCAGTTCAAGAACGAGACTCACAACCACCCCACGGAGATAGAGCCTTTCGGCGGGGCGGCCACCTGTCTGGGCGGGGCCATCCGCGACCCTCTCTCCGGCAGGGCCTACGTGTATCAGGCGATGCGCGTGACGGGGGCGGGGGACATCTGCCGACCTGTGTCGGAGACTCTTCCCGGCAAGCTCCCCCAGAAGCAGATCAGCCGCAAGGCGGCGGCGGGCTACTCAAGCTACGGCAACCAGATAGGCCTCGCCACCACCCATGTCCGTGAAATCTATCATGAGGGCTACGTGGCCAAGAGGCTCGAAGTGGGGGCCGTGGTCGGGGCCGTGAAGGCGGAGAACGTGCGCCGCGAGAGCCCATCTCCGGGGGACGTGATTCTCCTGCTCGGCGGGAGGACCGGGCGCGACGGCATCGGAGGGGCCACGGGCTCGTCCAAGGAGCACACCGAGGCCTCCATCGAGACCTGCGGCAGCGAGGTTCAGAAGGGCAACGCCCCGGAGGAGAGGAAGCTCCAGAGGCTTTTCCGCCGTCCCGAGGTGACCCGTCTCATCAAGAAATCCAATGACTTCGGAGCCGGAGGGGTGAGCGTGGCCATTGGCGAGCTCGCTCCCGGGCTTGACATATATCTGGACCGCGTGCCGGTCAAATACAGCGGGCTCAACAGCACCGAGCTTGCAATCAGCGAATCCCAGGAGAGGATGGCCGTGGTGGTCGAGGCCGCTGACAGGGAGGAGTTCGAGAGATACTGCCACAGCGAGAACGTCGAAGTGACCTACGTGGCGGATGTCACGGACAGCGGCAGGATGGTGATGTACAACGGAGGCGACAAGGTGGCCGACCTCAGCCGCGAATTCATCGACAGCGCCGGCGCACGGCATTATGCCTCCGCCGAGATCGCTCCCGTTGAGGACAGGGATCCGTTCGCGGCCCGTCCGGAGGGCGCCACCCTCAGAGAGAAGATGCTCTCCGTGATGGCGGATCCCAACGTGGCTTCGCAGAAGGGCCTGATAGAGATGTTCGACTCCACCATCGGGCGCTCCACGGTCCTGATGCCTTTCGGCGGCGTCACCCAGTCCACCGAGACCCAGGTCTCGGTGCAGAAGCTCCCGACCGACGGATATACCGACACCGCGAGCATGATGTCCTTCGGCTACAATCCTTTCATTTCGAGCTGGAGCCCTTATCACGGGGCGGCCTATTCGCTGGTCGAGGCCTGCGCCAAGACCGTGGCCGCCGGAGGCGACTGGTCCCGCATGCGCTTCTCCTGCCAGGAGTACTTCGAGAGGATGACCTCCGACCCCCGCAGCTGGGGCAAGCCCCTCGCGGCCCTGCTGGGGTCACTTCGGATGCAGCTCGCCTTCGGACTCCCGTCCATAGGCGGCAAGGACTCCATGAGCGGCACTTTCGAGCACATCAACGTGCCTCCCACCCTCATCTCGTTCGGAATCTGCACCGTGGATGCCTCCGGGGTGATTTCTCCGGAGTTCAAGTGGGGCGGCGACAGGATATACCTTTTCCGCCATACTCCGCGTGCCGACAGGATGCCTGACGTGGAGGGGCTCAAGGCTTCGTGGAACTATATAAGGGACGCGATAGCGGCGGGCGACGTCACCGCCGCCTGGGCCGTAGGACAGGGCGGAGTGGCCGAGGCCCTCGCCAAGATGTCGTTCGGCAACATGTTCGGGGCGGACGTCACGATATCCGAAGCCGATCTTTTCGGCTGCCTGTGCGGCTCGATAGTGGTCGAGTCCGGAAGGGACCTGGACTTCCCGGGGGCGGAGCTTCTCGGCACGGTCACGGACGGCGACGACTGCTGCCTGCGCATCAACGGCGAGAAGATCGCCATAGAAGAACTGCTCGAGGCGAACCTCGCGCGCTACTCCAAGGTCTATCCGCAGAGCGTGCCGGCTGCGCACGGCAAGCTGCTCAATCTCAAGTGCGACTCTCCCTCCTACAGGGAGCCCCGCTGGCTGGGGGGTCCGGTGGAGAAGCCTCTTGTCTATATCCCGGTGTTCCCGGGAACCAACTGCGACTACGACACGGCCAAGGCGTTCCGCGCGGCCGGAGCGGAGGTGCGTTTCGGGGTGTTCCGCAACCTCACTCCGGAGGATGTCTTGAGCTCCATCGCCGAGATGAAAAAGAACATCTCCGAATGTCAGATACTCGCCCTCGCCGGAGGCTTCTCCGCAGGAGACGAGCCGGACGGCAGCGGGAAATTTATTGCCAATGTCCTTGAAAACAAGGAGATAGCATCAGCAATCGGGGACCTCATCGCCAAGGGCGGGCTTGTCCTCGGAATCTGCAACGGCTTCCAGGCCCTGGTCAAGAGCGGCCTGCTTCCGTATGGCAGGACGGGCTCCGTCACGAAAGAGTCTCCGACCCTCTTCCGCAACGACATCAACCGCCATGTCTCCTGCATGGTCACCACCCGCGTCTGCTCGACGCGCTCGCCGTGGCTCTCCGGGATGAAGGCGGGCGAGCTCCACACCGTTGCCGTGAGCCACGGCGAGGGCAAGTTCGTCGTGAGCGAGGCCCTTGCGAGGGAACTTTTCGCCGCCGGACAGGTGGCCTTCCAATATGCCGACCCGGTGATGGAGGCTGTGACGATGGAGTCCCCCGCCAACCCTAACGGCTCGCTCTACGCCATCGAGGGCATCATCAGCCCGGACGGCCAGATACTCGGCAAGATGGGCCATTCGGAGCGCTATGAGAAGAACCTGTTCAAAAACATCGAGGAGGAGCTGCACCAGCCTCTCTTCGAGAACGCCGTGAAATATTTTCACAAGAAGTCAAGATAATATGGTCAAAGGAGAATTGCTTGGCGAAGCCGACGGGAAGCTGGTCTATGCGACCGACGTTCCCGGCAGGGTGGTGCTGCGATTTCAGGATGTGGCCTGCTGCTACGGCAAGGTCAAGACTGCGCTCTTCCCCCGCAAGGGAATAGTGGACAACAAGATTTCGGCCTTCCTGATGGACTGTCTGCAGCGCGGGGGGCTGAGGACGCACTTCATATCTCTGCTCGGCGACAGAGAGCAGCTGTGCCGCAGCTGCTCTCTGATTCCGCTGAAGCTCATCGTGCGCAACCTCATCGCGGGCTCTCTCGCCGACAGGCTCTCTCTTGCCGAGGGCTTCAGGCCCTCCTCGGTCATCTGTGACATCTACTATCGCAACACCGCCCTCGGCGATCCGATGATCAACGACACCCAGGCCGTGGCCCTCGACATAGTGAGCCGGGAAGTGCTTTCGACCATCTACGATATGGGACACAGGGCCAACGGGATACTCTCTTCCGTGTTCGGACGCGCCGGCATAACTCTCGTGGATTTCAAGCTGGAGTTCGGAAGGGATGAGAGGGGGAATGTGGTCATAGTGGATGAGCTGAGCCCCGACACCTGCCGCCTGTGGGACGCAGCCAGCGGCAGGCGGCTCGACAAGGACCGTTTTCGCCACGACATGGGCAACGTGATGCCTTCATACGAAGAGGTGCTCTCGCGCCTCGAATCCATAGACAATCTATAAATCAACTATTTATGGCTAAATCATACGAAAACGCCGGAGTCAGTCTGGAAGCCGGCTACGAAGTGGTCCGCCGCATCAAGAAGCATGTCTCCTCCACGGCCCGCCCGGGCTCGATGGGCGGCATAGGCTCGTTCGGAGGGATGTTCGACCTCGCCTCTCTCGGCTACAGGGAGCCGGTGCTTGTCAGCGGCACCGACGGGGTGGGCACCAAACTCAAGATAGCCTTCGCTATGGGAAAGCACGACACTGTCGGAATCGACGCCGTGGCGATGTGCGTCAACGACGTGCTCGCGCAGGGGGCCGAGCCTCTGATTTTTCTCGACTATGTGGCCGTCGGCCACAATGACCCTTTCAAGGTTGAGGCTATAGTCTCCGGGGTCGCCGAAGGCTGCCGTCAGGCGGGCTGCGCACTGGTCGGAGGCGAGACGGCGGAGATGCCCGGGATGTATGATGGCGGGGAGTACGACATTGCCGGCTTCACCGTCGGAGTGGTGGAGAAGTCCCGTCTCATCGACGGGAGCAAGGTCAAGGTGGGGGACATCCTTGTGGGAGTGGCCTCTTCGGGAGTGCATTCCAACGGCTTCAGCCTCGTGCGCAAAATAGTCTCCGACAACGGACTCTCGTACTCCGATGTCATCCCGGAGTTTGGCGGACGCAGTCTCGGCGAGGTGCTGCTGACCCCTACCAAGATATATGTCAAGCAGGTGCTCGAAGTGATACGCAGCTGCGACGTGCACGGAATCAGCCATATCACCGGCGGCGGCTTCGACGAGAACATCCCTCGCGTGCTGCAGGGCGGCCAGGGGATTGAGATAAATGAGGGAAGCTGGGAGATTCCGCCGGTGTTCAGAATGCTCGAAAAGTGGGGCGGCGTGCCTCACCGGGAGATGTTCAACGTCTTCAACATGGGAATCGGCATGGTCATCGTTCTCGACGAATCCGAAGCGCAGAAGGCCATCTCGATACTCGAAAGCCACGGTGAGAAGGCTTCAGTGATAGGCAAGGTCACAGCTGTGCCGGGAGTAAGCATCATCTGATATGGGGGAAAGAAAGAAACTATCCGTTTTCGCCAGCGGAACAGGCTCCAATTTCGAGGCCATAGACGACGCCTGCAAGGACGGGAGGCTCAACGCCGACGTTGTCCTGATGGTCTGCGACAAGCCGTCCGCCCCGGTGGTGGGAAAGGCCCTCGGAAGGGGGGTGGAGAGTTTTGTCTTCAATCCCGGGGACTATGCCTGCAAGGCTGATTTCGAGAGGGAGATAGCCTCCAGGATGGATGCTCTGGGAGTGGATCTCGTGTGCCTCGCCGGTTATATGCGCATCATCTCCGACGTGCTGCTGGAGGCCTACGGGGGGCGCATCATCAATATCCACCCCTCCCTTCTTCCCGCGTTCCGGGGGGCTCATGCCGTGGAGCAGGCTGTGGAGTACGGGGTCAAGGTTTACGGGATCACGATTCACTATGTCAACTCCGAACTCGACGCAGGCCGCATAATCGCCCAGCGCGCCTTCGAATATGACGGGGACGACCCCCGGGAAGTACACCGCCTCGGGCAGAAGATAGAGCATGAGCTCTACGTCGAGACGATTTCCAAGTTGATAAAAGCTTAGAAAACTTCAAACAGGCAGATAAATGGTTAAGACAAATACTAAAAGAGCTTTGGTCAGCGTCAGCGACAAGACCGGACTGGTGCCGTTCGTGGAGGGGCTGGTCTCTCTGGGATGGGAGATAGTGGCCACCGGAGGCACGCAGAAGCTGTTGGAAGACAGCGGAATCAAGACAAGGGGAATAAGCGAGGTCACGGGCTTCCCGGAGATTCTCGACGGCAGGGTCAAGACCCTCCATCCCAAGGTGCACGGAGGCCTGCTCGCCCGGCGGGACGACCCTTCTCATATGCAGACCCTTGAGCAGCAGGGGATAAGCCCCATCGATATGGTCTGCGTCAACCTCTACCCTTTCCGCCGGACCATAGCCCGCGAGGACGTGACGATGGAGCAGGCCGTCGAGAATATCGACATCGGCGGTCCGTCGATGCTTCGCAGCGCGGCCAAGAACTGGAAGGACGTGAGCGTGATATGCGACCCCGCCGACTACTCTCCGGTGCTCTCCGAACTTCGGGAGAGGGGCGAGACTTCCCCCGCCACCAGACTGAAGCTCTCCGCCAAGGCTTACACCCACACCGCCGAATACGACAGCTGCATTGCGCGCTACATGCGTGAAAAGGCGGGGCTGACTGAGAAGCTCTTCCTCGAATACGAACTCCGTCAGACCCTGCGCTACGGGGAGAACCCTCACCAGCAGGCCAAGTTCTACGCCGGGGAGGAGAGGCTCTCCTACGCCCTTCCGTTCGCGGAGCAGATTCAGGGCAAGGAACTGTCCTACAACAATATCCAGGATGCCAACGCCGCGCTCTGCACGATACGCGACTTCGCGGAGCCGTGCTGCATCTCCCTCAAGCACATGAACCCTTGCGGAGCCGCCGTCGCCCCTACCATAGAGCAGGCCTGGCAGGCGGCCTTGGAAGCTGACAAGGTGAGCATATACGGAGGAATAGTCGCTCTCAACAGGGAGCTCACCGCCGAGGTCGCGAGGGGGATGAAGCCGATTTTCCTCGAAATCGTCATTGCCCCCTCGTTCACCGATGAGGCTCTGGAGATTCTCTCCGCCAAGAAGAACCTGCGCGTGCTCAAGGTGGACATGACCCCCGACAGCAGTCCGCAGATGCAGTATGTCAGCGTATGCGGAGGTCTTCTCTCTCAGCAGCTCGACACTTGCACGGAGACTCTCTCCCCGCAGATGTGTGTCAGCGCAGCGAAGCCTACGGAGGCGCAGATGCGCGATCTCGACTTCGGATGGAGGATAGTCAAGCACATCAAATCCAATGCGATAGCGGTGGTGCGTGACGGGCACACGGTAGGTGTCGGAGCCGGCCAGACCAACCGCGTGGGCTCCGCCGAAATCGCCCTCAGACAGGCCCGGGAGGCCGGATACACTGAGGGCCTCGTGCTCGCGTCCGACGGCTTCCTGCCGTTCGACGACACGGTCTCCCTCGCCGCCCGCTACGGGGTGAGCGCCATCGTCCAGCCGGGGGGCAGCATCAGGGATGCGGAGGCCGTCGCCAAGGCCGACGAGTGCGGCATAGTGATGCTGATGACGGGAGTAAGACATTTCAAACATTAGATAATGGGTAAAAAAGTTCTCGTGGTCGGCGGCGGTGGCCGCTGCCACGCCATAGTGGACGCTCTCAGCCGCTCCCCGCAGGTGTCGCAGATATTCTGCGCCCCGGGCAACGCCCTGATCGCCTCTCAGGCGCAGCTCGTCCCGATTTCCGACACCGACGTGGAGGCCCTCAGGGCTTTCGCGCTCCGGGAAGGCATGGACCTCACCGTAGTCGGGCCGGAGGCCTCGCTTGCAGCCGGCATTGTGGACAGTTTCCGCGAGGCGGGGCTCAAGATTTTCGGCCACAGCCGCGCCGCGACCATGATAGAGAGCAGCAAGGAGTTCGCCAAGCGTCTGATGCAGGATTACGGCATCCCTACGGCCTCCTACCGCTGTTTCACTTCCTACGGAGAGGCCCTCTCCTATGTGGACTCCCGCCCGTACCCCGCAGTGATAAAGTACGACGGACTTGCCGCCGGCAAGGGGGTGGTGATCGCCGCTGACCGGGGTGAAGCCGACGCCGCTCTGCGCAGCATGCTGCTGGACGGAGCTTTCGGCGCGGGTAAGGTGGTGATTGAGGACTGGCTCGAAGGGCCGGAGTTCTCCTTCATGTGTTTCGTCGAAGGGGAGAGGGTGTGTCCCATGCCGCTCGCCCAGGACCACAAGCGCGCCTTCGACGGCGACACCGGGCCCAACACCGGGGGAATGGGGGCCTACACCGGCCTTCCGTTCATCACGGAGCAGGACAGGGACTTCGCCTATAACGAGATAATGCTCAAGGCCGCCAGGGCCATGTGTGCCGTGGGGAGACCCCTCTCCGGAGTGCTTTACGGGGGGCTTATGAAAACCCCGGACGGCATCAAGGTCATAGAATTCAACGCCCGCTTCGGCGATCCGGAGACGGAGGTGGTGCTTCCGCTCCTTGAGAGCGACATTTACGATATCTTCGAGGCCGTGGCCGTTTCGGCCCCTCTCCCAAAGCTCAAGTGGAGGGACGAGGTCACGATGGGGGTTGTCCTCGCCTCCAAGGGCTATCCCGGCCACTACGACAAGGGCGCGGTGATCGGGGGGCTCGACTCGATAAGAGAATCCCGCCTCTATTCGATGGGGACATCCCTTGCGGACGGCAGGCCCGTCACCGCCGGAGGCCGCGTGCTGATGGCGGTGTCCTCCGGGAAGGACATCTTCGAGGCCCGCGACAAGGTCTATGCGGACATCGCCCGCATCAAGTGTGACAATCTATACTATCGCAAAGATATAGCTCATATGGCAATTGAATCTTCAGTGGCGGCTGTCATCGACGGCAAGGCCGTCTCCCAAGGCGTCAAGGACAGAATCCGGGAGCAGCTGCCCGCTCTCGAAGCCAAGTACGGACGCAAACCCACCCTTGCCGTCATCATGGTTGGGGAGAACCCGGCCAGTCAGGTGTACGTGCGCAACAAGGTCAAGGCGGCGGCCTACGTAGGGATGAACTCCCGACAGGTCACGCTGCCCGAGGGCGTCTCCGAGAAGGCTCTCCTCGATACGATAGCCTCGCTCAACGAGGACGCCGCCGTGGACGGAATCCTCGTCCAGCTGCCTCTCCCAAGGCACATAGACGAGTCCAAAGTCATCTGCGCCATCGCCCGCGAGAAGGACGTGGACGGCTTCCATATCCTCAACGTGGGTTCGCTCTGGCTCGGGGAGCCGTGCATCAAGCCCTGCACCCCGAAGGGGGTCATCGAACTCATCAAGAGCACGGGGGTCGGGATCGCCGGCAAGAACGCCGTGGTGGTGGGCCGCAGCAACATCGTGGGCAAGCCGGTGGCCAAGCTCCTGCTTGACGAGAACGCCACCGTCACCATAGCCCACTCCCGCACCCCGGATCTGAAGGCCGTCACCCTCCTCGCGGACATCCTCGTGGTCGCCGTGGGCAGGGAGAAAGTCGTCACCGGGGACATGGTAAAGCCGGGGGCCGTGGTGATTGACGTGGGGATGAACCGCAACGCGGAGGGCCGTCTCACCGGAGACGTGGACTACGAATCCGTGTCAGGCAGGGCGGCCTATCTCACCCCGGTGCCGGGAGGTGTCGGGCCGATGACAATCGCGATGCTGATGCAGAACACCTTGGAGTGTTTTCTCGACAGAATGAAAGACAATGACTGAATATAAATACACTCTCAAAAAATTTCTCAAGGACTGGGCCCTCATAATCGGAATGGTGGTGGGGGCCTCGGCCTATCTTCTCTATTCCGCGCTCCCGGCCCTGCACCCAGCCGGGCCTTTTCTTGAGGCCTTTATCAAGCATCTCCAGCCGGTGCTGATATTCATAATGCTCTTCCTGAGCTTCTCCAAGATAGAGCCGCGCCAGCTGCGTCTGCACCACTGGATGCACAGGGTGCTGCTGTTGCAGTGCTCGATTTTCGTGGCGCTGTGCCTCCTCCTGTCGTTCGTGCCGGGGCTGCCGCTGCGCTTCTTTTTCGAGGCTCTCGCCCTCTGCGTCATCTGCCCCACGGCTACGGCCTGTGCCGTGGTCACCGGCAAGCTCGGAGGTAATATGGCCGGGGTCGTCACCTACACGGTCATGATAAACGTCGCCGCCGCCGTTCTGGTGCCGCTGATGGTGCCTCTCGTGCACCCGGCGGCGGGGGTTTCCTTTCTGAGCGCGTTCGTGAGCATACTCGCCAAGGTGTTCCCTCTGCTCATTCTCCCGGCTCTGGCGGCCTGGGCGGTGAGGCTCCTGCTGCCCCGTTTCCACGAGTGGGTTCTCGGATTCCCGAACCTGGCCTTCTACATCTGGTCGGTCTCGCTGAGCCTCGCCATCCTGATGAGCACCAGGGCGATAGTCCACAACTCTTCCGGGGTGTCGGCCCTCTTCCAGGTTTTCGCCGCCTCCCTTCTCGCCTGCGTGTTCCAGTTCCTGGCCGGGCGCAGGATAGGCAGGAGGTTCGCCTGCCCGGTTTCCGCAGGACAGGCTTTCGGACAGAAGAACACCGTTTTCGGGATGTGGATGGGCTACACCTTCTTCTCCCCGGTCACCTCCGTGGCCGAAGGCTTCTACAGCATCTGGCACAACTGCTATAATACTTGGCAGATGTACCGGAAACGCAAGAGAAAAGAAAATAATTGATTATCTTTGCAGGCTATAAACAGTTCCTCATAACATGTCATTCGCAGAAGAAAGAATCGCTATGGAAGGACTTACCTTCGACGATGTGCTTTTGATTCCGTCATACTCGGAAGTCACGCCTCGCGAGGTCAGTCTCGGTTGCAAGTTTTCCCGCAACATCAGTTTGAACATCCCCATCGTGTCCGCAGCTATGGATACGGTTACAGAAGCGCCGATGGCCATCGCAATCGCAAGAGAGGGTGGAATCGGCGTGATTCATAAAAATATGAGCATAGCCGCGCAGGCCGCCCAGGTGCGCCGCGTGAAGCGCTCCGAGAACGGGATGATCAACGACCCCGTGACAGTCAACCAGGACCAGACCGTGGCGGACGCTCTCCAGCTGATGCACGACAACCGCATCGGGGGCATTCCGGTCACGGACTCTCAGGGACGCCTTGTCGGCATAGTGACCAACCGCGACGTGCGCTTCCTCGAAGACACGGGGGCCCTTATCAGGGACGTGATGACCTCTGAGGGGCTCGTCACCATCCCCGACAATCAGACCGACCGCGAGCATGTCAGGAGCGTGCTTCAGAAATTCAAGGTCGAGAAGCTCCCTGTCGTCGACAAGGACGGACGCATAGTGGGGCTCATCACCTACAAGGACATAATCAAGGAGCGTCTGCATCCCAACGCCTGCAAGGATTCCAAGGGCAGGCTCAGGGTTGCCGCCGGCATAGGCATCACCGCCGACGCGCTCGACAGGGTCTCCGCGCTTGCCGCCGAAGGAGTGGATGCCGTGGTGCTTGACAGCGCCCACGGACACAGCCACAACGTGATCGAACTCCTCGGAGCGGTCAAGAAAGCTTTCCCGTCCATCGACGTCGTGGTCGGCAACATCGCGACGGAGGAGGGGGCCCGGGCCCTTGTGGAGGCCGGGGCTGACGGAGTCAAGGTCGGGATAGGCCCCGGTTCCATCTGCACCACCCGCATCGTGGCGGGAGTCGGAGTACCTCAGCTCAGCGCCATCTACGGGGCATACAAGGCCATCAAGGGCAGCGGGGCGACCCTCATCGCCGACGGAGGCCTGCGCTACTCCGGAGACATAGTCAAGGCTCTCGCCGCCGGAGGAGACTGCGTGATGTGCGGATCGATGTTCGCCGGCACCGAGGAGTCTCCGGGGGAGACCATCATCTACAACGGGCGCAAGTTCAAGGCCTATCGCGGCATGGGCTCCATCGACGCGATGGCGGCGGGCTCCAAGGACCGCTACTTCCAGGAGGACAAGACCGATCTCAGCAAGCTCGTCCCGGAGGGGATTGTGGGCCGCGTGCCGTACAAGGGAACTCTCTCCGAGACCGTCTATCAGCTCGTCGGCGGACTCCGCTCGGGCATGGGCTATTGCGGCGCACGCACGCTCGATGAGCTCAAGAAAGCCCGCTTCACCCGCGTGACCGCGAGCGGAATGGCGGAGAGCCACCCGCACGACGTGACCATCACCAAGGAAACTCCTAACTATACGAGAGGTGAATAAGATATTGATTCTCGACTTCGGCTCGCAGTACACCCAGCTCATCGCGCGCAGAGTGCGTGAAATCGGGGTCTATTGCGAAATATGGCCGTTCAATAGGATCCCCTCCGATCTTTCGGAAGTCGAAGGCGTGATTCTCTCCGGAAGTCCCTCTTCCGTGAGGGATGCGGATGCTCCGCAGCCGGATTTGAGCCTCATCAGGGGGCGCTTCCCTCTGCTCGGCATCTGCTACGGCGCCCAGTGGCTCGCCCGCGACGGTGGCGGAGAAGTGGCTCCGGCCGGCTCCCGCGAGTATGGCCGCGCCACGCTTCGGGTCACTGACTCCTCCGATCCGCTTTTCAAGGGCCTTCCCGCCGAATCCACGGTGTGGATGTCGCACGGGGACACCATCACCCGCCTTCCCGAAGGAGCCGGAGTCATAGGCTCCACGGACAGCGTCGAAAACGCGGCTTTCCGCTTCTGCGCCGAACAGGTGTGGGGGATTCAGTTCCACCCGGAAGTGCATCACAGCGAGTGCGGCACCGCCATCCTGCGCAATTTCGTGATAGATATCTGCGGCTGCGCGGGGGACTGGACGGCGGAGAACTTCGTCGATTCCACCGTCTCCTCGCTCAAGCGTGAGATAGGCGGCGACAAGGTGATTCTCGGGCTTTCCGGCGGAGTGGATTCCAGCGTGGCGGCTCTTCTGCTGCACCGCGCGATAGGGGCGCAGCTTCACTGCATCTTCGTGGATTCCGGCCTGCTGCGCAAGAACGAGTTCGAACAGGTGCTCCGCTCCTATGAGGGTATGGGCCTCAACGTCAAGGGTGTGAGGGCTTCCGAGCGTTTCCTCTCCGACCTTGAGGGGGAGACGGATCCGGAGAAGAAGCGCAAGATAATAGGCCGCGATTTCGTGGAGGTGTTCAACGCCGAGGCCAAGACCATCACCGGAGCGCGCTATCTTGCCCAGGGAACGATCTACCCGGACGTGATAGAGTCTTCTTCCGTCAAAGGGCCGTCGGCCACCATCAAGAGCCACCACAATGTCGGGGGTCTTCCCAAGGAGATGAATCTCAAGGTGGTGGAGCCTCTCCGCCTGCTCTTCAAGGACGAGGTGCGGCGCGTGGGCAAGGCTCTCGGGCTCGACCCCGCCATTCTCGGCCGTCACCCTTTCCCGGGTCCGGGCCTGGGCATCCGCATCCTCGGAGAGGTGACTCCTCAGAAGGTGGCCATCCTCCAGGAGGCCGACGCCGTCTATATAGACAAGCTGCACGAGTACGGGCTGTATGACTCCATCTGGCAGGCGGGAGCGATTCTGCTGCCTGTGAGAAGCGTCGGGGTGATGGGCGACGAGCGCACCTACGAAAGCACCGTGGCGCTCCGGGCGGTGACCTCCGTGGACGGCATGACCGCCGACTGGGTGCATCTGCCCTACGACTTCCTCGCCGATGTCTCCAACGAGATCATCCGCAAGGTGCGGGGTGTCAACCGCGTGGTCTATGACATCTCCTCCAAGCCGCCTGCAACCATAGAGTGGGAATAAAAATTTATCTTATAAATCATGGTTAAAGTACAGAAAGACCAGACAATCTACGATGCCCGCACTCTTGGTAAGGGCAAGATGACCATCCTCGGACTCCAGCACCTTTTCGCGATGTTCGGGGCGACCATCCTCGTGCCGGTGATCACCGGCCTCTCCGTTTCCGCGACTCTGCTGTTCGCCGGACTCGGCACTCTCATTTTCCACCTCTGCACCAAGATGAAGGTGCCGGCATTCCTCGGTTCATCCTTCGCGTTCCTCGGCGGTTACGCCGCGGTGACGCAGATGGGCATGGCCAAGGGGATGACCCTCGCGCAGTCGCTCCCTTATGCCTGCATCGGGGTCTTCTGCGCCGGTCTGATGTACTTTGTCCTCGCGGGGCTTTTCGCCGCCTTCGGAGCGAAGAAGGTCATGCGTTTCTTCCCTCCTGTAGTGACCGGCCCCATCATCATAGCGATCGGTCTGACCCTTTCCGGCTCGGCCATCCAGAACTGCAACCAGAACTGGTGGATCGCCCTGCTTGCGGTGGCCATCATCATCGTCTGCAACATCTGGGGAAGGGGGATGGTGAAGATAGTCCCTATCCTGCTCGGCGTGCTGGGCTCGTATATCGTCGCCGCCTGCTTCGGTCAGGTGGACTTCTCGAAGGTGAGGGACGCCGCCTGGGTGGGACTTCCTTTCGCCTGGGGCGACACCGCCTTCGCGGTTTTCAGCAATCCTGACTGGGGGCTCGTGGTGGCCGCTATCATCGCCATCCTTCCGATTTCTCTCGCCACGATGGTGGAGCATATCGGAGACATCTGCGCCATCTCTTCCACCACCGGCATCAACTACCTCTCCGACCCAGGTCTGCACCGCACCCTCATCGGTGACGGTCTCGCGACTTCCGTGGCCTCGCTTTTCGGAGCCCCGGCCAACACGACCTACGGCGAGAACACCGGAGTGCTCAACATCACAAGGGTCTTCGATCCCAGAGTGATCCGCATCGCCGCCGTGTTCGCTATAATCCTCTCTTTCTGCCCTAAGTTCGCCGCCCTCATCGGAGTGATGCCTGCGGCGACCATCGGAGGCGTTTCCCTTGTGCTCTACGGTATGATTTCCGCCGTCGGCGTGCGCAACATCGTCGAGAATCAGGTGGACTTCACCGTATCGCGCAACCTGCTCATCGCAGCCATCATCCTCGTGCTCGCAATCGGCATCAAGTACGGCGCCGGCGATGCCATCAGCATCGGATTCACATCCCTTAGCGGACTTGCCACGGCGGCCATCGCCGGCATCTTCCTCAATGCGGTTCTCCCCGGCAACGACTACGAATTCGGGAAGAGCAGCACCGGAGACCGTTCGGCCGACTTCGGCAGCGCGTCCATCCCCGGAGGGGACGACAAATAGTTTTCCGCTTCTTAGGTATGAAACGCCCGGTCGGCTTTGTCCTGTCGCTCTGCGCTCTCCTGATTCTTTCGGGCTGCGCGGCTGATGTCTCGCGCGGGGGAAGGTCGGATTTTGCCGCAGCCCTGCACGAGGCCGACTCGGTATATAACAAGATGGAGTTCAACAAGGCTTATGAGCTCTATCTTGCTCTTTTCGACCTTCCGGAAGTGAGGCAGGACGATGCGAAGCGTCTCGAAGTGCTCTACAGCATGAGCATGGTCAGCGAGATGTCCAGCCGGAAGAACGATCAGATGCAGTGGCTCGCCGAGCTGATAGAGCTCGCGCGCAGCACCCACGACGACTACTATCTCTCGCAGGGCCTGATGCTGATGGGGAAGCACGTCTATTTCGAGGGCGACCGGAGCGACGGCGTAGCCTATGTCCGTGAGGCGGTCGAGCTGATGGCTCATACCGACCGGCCCGGCACCGACCATGCGATACACAGCCAGCTCAACGTTCTGAGCAATCTGCTGTCAGGCATGCAGGAGTTCGATTCCGCCGTCGAAGTCGATGAGCGCAACGTGAAGCTGACTTTCGAGGGCACCCGCTGGGGCACGACTCCGCAGCTTCAGCTTCGGAGCCAGCGCACGGCTCTCGCCAAGCTGGCCCTGCATCAGCTGAAGGCGGGAGAAGTGAAGCGGGCCGACTCCAGCTATCTGAGATGGAAGGCCGTGCCTCTCGCCGAGGGAGCCAATCCCAGGGATTATTTCATCGTGGACTATCTTCGCGAACGGGGCCGTTACGCCGAGGCGGAGGCTATCTATGAGGCTCTTATCGCAAAAATCCGCGCGCAGAGCGACACTCTCGGGAGCATGATGCTCTTTGCCAAGTCCGGTCTGGCGGAAGTAGAGCATAAATCAGGCAAATATCGCCGCTCCTGCGACCTCTATGCCGACGTGCTGGTGATCAGCGACACCCTTCAGGCGCGTCAGGCCAGGGTCAACGCCCAGGAACTCTCCGTGCTCTACGGGACGCAGGAGAAGGAGCGGCAGCTGCACATGCACAAGTTGTGGCTCGCGGTTCTGGGCGGGGCCGCCGCGGTGCTGCTGGTCATAATCGTCTCCGTTCTTGTCAGCCTTGCCAAGATACGCAAGAAGAATCTTTTCCTGGCGCAGGCGGTGGACGAATTGGTAAGCAGGAAGTCCCTCCCGGAGCCTCCGGGGGCTGCTCTTCCGTCTCCGCCTTCCGCTGTGAAGGAGAGCGGGGACGAGTTGGCGTCCTTGTTCGTCGCTCTTGATAATCGCCTTGAGTCCGAGCGGCTCTATCTTAAGCCGGAGCTGAACCGCGACGATCTCTGCCGGCTCATAGGCGTCAACAAAAACGTGCTCGGCAGCATCATCAAACAGTACAGCGGCGCTCCGAACTCGCAGGTCTATATCAACCGCAAGCGTGTCCAGTATGCGGTCATCCTCTTTCAGGAACATCCTCTCTGGACCATGCTGTCCATCGCCGAAGCCTGCGGGATGAAGAACACCGCCACCTTCAACCGCATTTTCCGCCAGACCTACGGCATAACTCCCACCGAATATCTGAAGAGCAGAAAGCGGGGCGGGGGTGCCGAAAAAGAGAGCGATGGCAGCGAGGCCTGATATAAAAAGTCCGGTTCGGGTCTCCCCGGGCCGGACTTTGTCGATAAAGGCCGTCGTATTCAACGGCTCTTTTTCTTCTCGGATTACAGCTCCCGCTGCCCCTTGACATATTCCTCCGCCATCCGGTGGAACTTCTCCACGATAGGGGCGAGGTCGGGCTGGTCGGCGAGGTTGACGAGCTCGTGCGGGTCGTTCACCTCATCGATGAGCATCCGTCCAGCGCCCGCCCCGTAGAACTCGGCATAACGCCAGCGCTCCGTGCGGATGCCGACACCGGTTACGCCCTTGCCGTGGTTGTTCCACACGGTGTAGGCCGGCTTGTCGAAAGTGGCCTCCGGATCGTTGAGCAGGGAGGCGAAGCTCCTGCCCTCCAGCATGCTGTTCTCCGGAAGTCCGCAGAGCTCCACGAGGGTAGGGTAGATGTCGAGGTTCTCCGTGATGCGCTCCGTCACCTTGCCGTTGCCCTTGGCTCGCGGATCCACTATCAGGAGCGGCACATTGGTGGCCTCCTCCCAGAGCGAGCCGGCCTTGGACCACTTGCCCTTCTCTCCGAGCATGAAGCCGTGATCCACGCAGAATACGATGATGGTGCTGTCCCTGAGCCCCGCTTCATCGAGGGCGGAGATGAGTCTGCCCACGTTCCAGTCCACATAGCTTATGCAGGCCCAGTAGGCGCGGGTGAACTCGCGGGCCTGCTCCGGGGTGCACTGACGGTTGATGAACACGTCGGCGTTGATTTCCCTGATGGAGCCGGCCGGGAAGCCTCTCGGAATCATAGGGTAGCTGCAGAAGTCCTCGGCGAGCGGGATGTCCTCGATGTTGTAGAGGTCGAAGAATCTCTGCGGGGCAAGGCACGGGGTGTGAGGCTTGGAGTAGCCGCAGGCTATGAAGAACGGCTCGTCCTTGGTAGCGGCGGATTTGATGAACTCTATGGCCTTGTCGGTGTTGGTCTCCTCGCTCTTGTAGCGCTCCTCGTCCGCACCCCAGCGGTCGGACTCGGCTCCGTGGCCGACATTGTACTCGTCACCCGCGCCGAGATTGTTCATATTGCGGCCTATGGACCTCCTGCCGCCTCCCCGGGCCTCGACCCAGAGGCGGTGCTCCTCATCGGAGACGTGCGACGGCTGGAAGTCTCCGACTCCCTTGTTGCGGCGGCGCTCCCATCCCCCGAAGTCCCAGGCTTCGCTGTCCTCTATCCCGGAATGGAAGATCTTGCCGGACACGTAGGTCGTGTAGCCGTTCTGCTTGAAGTACATAGGCAGGCTGAGCCACTCCGGATGGTCGGCTCCCCACCAAGGGGAATTGTCATAAATCCTCGTGGAAACCGGTCTGTGCCCGGAGAGCAGGGAGGTGCGTGACGGCCCGGAGAGCGGGTACTGGCAATAGTTGTGCTGGAAGAGCACGCCCTGCGAGGCCAACTTGTCGAAGTTCGGAGTGTGCATCTGAGGAGTGCCGTAGCAGTTCCAGTCGGTGCGCATGTCGTCCGACATGATGAAGAGGACGTTCATCTTCTTGTCTTTCTGCTTGTGCTTGGCCGCCTTGGGCTCCGTGGCACTTGCGAGCGTGGCCCCGGCGAGGAGGCTCAGGCCCACTGCTGGTAAGATTTTGTTCATTGTGGTGTTATAGATAAAGTTTAATGAAGTCAAGATAGTACTTCCAGTCCTGCGGCATCACGCCGTGGCCCCCGTCGTGCATCACGTAGCCGAGAGTGTTGAAGATCGGCTGCTCCGCCGCCGGCATCACCTCGGTGCGGAGGTCCTCCTTGCCGAGCAGCTCATACACCGGCCCGGCCTCCACTGCGGCGCAGAACTCGCCCCTGGCGTCGGACCAGGTGTCGGTGCTGCCCGTGGAGAGGAGCAACGGACGCGGAGCCACGAGGGAAATCACCAGATTGGCGTCCACAGGCATCCCGCTCACGTCGGAAGCGTGCTTGGCATAGTTGGCGGCGAACTGGTAAGGGAAGCGTCCCGGAGCTGTGAGATGCGCCACGGTCTCGCCGTAGTTGCGGCGGCTCAGGGCCGCCCCGCCCTCGCCCGAGCAGCTCGGAATCACGACCGCGATCCTCTGGTCTCTCGCTCCGGCCCAGAGGGTCGTCTTGCCGAGACGCGAGCAGCCGGTGAGCGCGATGCGGTCCGCATCGATGTCGGGATCTTTCTCAAAATAATCGATGATGTTGCTCACACCCCAGGCCCAGGCGGACACCGCGCCCCATTCGTCGTCGGCGAAGGCGGTCTGGCCGTCCTTGAGATAGAGGCTCCTTACGCCGAGCAGGATACCCCCGTCGAAATCCGGCTCGAAGTCGGTGTAGCAGACGGTGGCGAAGCCGTAGCCCTCCTTGAGGAACTCCTTGATGTGGCTGTCAAGTCCGTATTTGGCCGCTTCCGGGACGGATTTGACGACTTTGGCCGTCTTTGTCTCCCGGTCCCACATCCTGCCTTCCCTTACTCCCGGGTCGGCGACCGCGAGATTGTTGGGAGAGAAGCTCAGGTTGAGAAGAAGAGGCACCGCTCCGTCCGAATCCTTCGGAAGATAGATGAGCACGTCCGCGCGCGGGCCTTCGTTGTCCTTGGAAAAATATATGGTGACCTGCTTGCGCACCGCAGCCCCGTCGAAGCCGAGATCCTTCTGAACTTCGTAGCGGACCTTGAGCTTTTTGGCCGGCCATTTGCCGTACTGGTTCTCCTCCACGGCCTTGAGGACTTCCGGGCGGCGCTTGCGCCACCATTCCTTGGCGGTGGTGACTTTCTTGCCGTTAAGGAGCGTGAGAGCGTCCGGGAGGGTGGCCTTGTAGTCTCCGACCTTGGACTCGTCGTAATTGACGGGAATCCCCGCCACGACATCCTGCTGCGCATAGGCTGAACCCGCCGCGAGCAGACAGCCGGCGAGGCTCAATGTGATAAGTGAACGTTTCATTCGATTGTGTGGTATTTGTGCCCACGAAATTAGTCAAAAATTCTTAACTTCGCCCCCATTATTACCGCATAAAGATGACTAAAGCACAATCCATCCTGCTCTCGCTCGCACTTCTGCTGTCGGGAGCTCCACTTATGGCCGGGACGGCCATCATTAATCTCCGCACCGAGTCGATGCAGACTCCGATAGGAATCGATGAATCCAGACCTTATTTCAGCTGGCAGATGTCCTCCGACCGCATCGGCGCGTCCCAGACCTCGTACAGAGTGATGGTCGCGGCAGGCGAGGAGGCCCTCCGGGAGGGGGATCTTGTCTTCGATTCCGGGAAGGTGTTCTCGTCCGAATCGCTCAATATACCCTACAACGGCAAGGCCCTGAGGGCCTCCACGCGCTATTTCTGGAAGGTCGCCGTCACCGACGAGACGGGGGCCGAGGTCGAATCCGAGCCGAGCTGGTTCGAGACGGGCCTTATGGGAAGCGGATGGAGCGGGGCGCAGTGGATAGGCTCCGAGAAGACAGGGGTCTCCAAATACCGGACATTTTTCAACATAGACTACGATGTCCGCATCCCGGAGGGCGGCAGCCGGGCGGTGTTCGCCTACAGCGTCAAGGACAAGGACAATTATATCACAGTGGGTCTGGATGTCAGCGGAAAGCCCTCGTTGAGCGTGGATTACGCCGTGGACGGGGACAGGCGGCACCTCTCGACCATAGACCTCTCCGCCCTCATCACTCCGGAGAACGCCCATGACACCCACCACCTGACCCTCAAGGTCAGCACTCCGGGCTACCATCTCAAATCCAATCTGATAGTGCTCCTCGACGGCGAGAAGCTCCGTCCGACCGAAGGGGTACCCGGCGGCCCGGCCCGGGAGAACGTCTCCTCCGGCAACCCCTACCAGATGGTCATCACCCCGTATCCCGGCGGAGAGAGGGTGCACGACTGGGCCCGCCTGCACTCGATAGGCTTCCTCCAGCCCAAGGGGCAGAAGGCCGAGTTCTCCAACATCAGCATTTCCGAGGACAATTGGAACACGGTGCTCTACACCGACCCGGAGCGGGTGCACATGGTGAACGGCACGGGCAGCCTGGAGGTGTGGGAGCCTTACGGCAAGGTTTCCGCCCCGATGCTCCGGCGCAGCGTCGAGCTCGACCGTCCTCTCAAGAGCGCGAAGCTCTACCTCACCGCACGCGGAATATATGAATTCTACATCAACGGGCAGCGCGTCGGCGGCGACTGGTTCAACCCCGGCTGGACCGATTACCGCTACCGTATAATGTACAACAGCTACGATGTCACCTCCATGCTCCGCCAGGGCTCCAACGGCCTTGGGGCCATGCTCGGCTCGGGCTGGTACAGCGACCTCAATATCTTCACCTCGGCTTACGTGGACCCCTACGGCATCAGGCAGTCGCTGCTCGCGAAGCTGCTGCTCACCTACGAGGACGGCACTTCGCAGGTGATCGTGACCGACGGCAGCTGGAAAAAATACGACGACGGCCCGGTGGTGCGCAACGGTTTCCAGTTCGGGGAAGACTATGACGCGCGCAAGGAAGTGGACCTCTGGAAGGAGGGAGGCTTCGACGACTCGGCCTGGGAGAGCGCCGACATATTCTCCCGTCCGGCCCCGACGGTGCAAATCCACTCCTACGTGGGCCTTCCGATACAGAACAACATTACCCTTTCTGCCGTCAGCGTCAGCGAACCGGTCAAGGGGACTTTTGTATATGATTTCGGGCAGAACGTAGTGGGCGTGCCGCGCCTTGAGGGGATGAAGGGGAAGCCGGGGCAGAGGGTGACCCTGCGCTTCGGGGAGATGATCTATCCCGAGACCATCCCCGTGGAGCCGGTGGAGCCCTATACGGTCGAGACCTATAAGAAGATGAAGGGACAGGTCTATGTGGAGAACTACCGGGGAGCCATATCGATAGACAACTATACCATGCGCGGAAACCCCGCCGGGGAGACTTATCAGCCCCTCTTCACCGACCACGGCTTCCGCTACGTTTCCGTGACCGGGCTCGCCAAGGCTCTCCCAGTGGAGTGTGTCAAGGCCGTGGTGCTTGAATCCATAGGCGGGACGACCGCCAGCTTCGAGAGCTCGGACGGGAACGTCAACCGCCTCTTCGAGAACATCCTCTGGGGGCAGAGGGGCAACTTCCAGGCGGTGCCTACCGATTGTCCGCAGCGCGACGAGCGTCAGGGATGGACGGGCGATGCGCAGGTGTTCGCGCGCACGGCGACCTATTTCAGCCCGTGGGTGGACAAGTTCTACGACCGCTGGTTCTATTCCATACGCGACAATCAGAACATTGACGGCAGCTATTTCAACTACTATCCTGTCACCGGCCGTCCTCCATACGGCTTCACCAACGAGAACCCGGGCTGGATGGGCTGGATGGACGCCGGCATAATCGTCCCTTATCAGGTATATATGCAGTATGGCGACATCAGGGCCATCGCGAGGATGTACGATTCCATGGTCCGCTATATGGACTATCTGGAGCGTCAGGCGGAGGGCTTCCTGCAGCCTGACAGCGGAATAGGCGACCACCTCGCCGTGGAGCGCACCAACATCGGCCTCACCAATACGGCCTATTACGCCTACGATGCCTATATGATGTCAAAGATGGCCGCCGCGCTCGGCAAGAAGTCCGATGCGGCCAAGTACGCCGCCCTGTATGACAATGTCAAGAAGGCTTTCAACGCCACCTATGTCCGCGAGGACGGGGTGACCGTGGCCCCGTACAAGGCTTTCCGCTGGCCGGGGATGCCTGTCCCGGAAGACGGGCCGAAGGACGGCGAACTGGTCCCTGTGGACACCCAGACTTCTTATGCTCTTCCGCTGCGCTTCGCTCTCTTCGATGACTCGGTAAGGGACAAGGCCGTGGAGAACCTCGTGAAGAATATCGAAAAGCACGGCAACACCCTGACTACAGGATTTATAGGCACCCCGTACCTCAATCCGGCCCTTTCCGATGGGGGGCGCGACGACGTGGCGTTCACCCTCTTCGAGCAGACCGCCTGCCCGTCCTGGCTCTACCCTGTGCTGCAGGGCGCCACCACCATGTGGGAGAGGTGGAACTCCTACACCATCGAGAACGGTTTCGGCCCGGTGGACATGAACTCGTTCAACCACTACGCCTACGGCGCGATAGGGGAGTGGATGTATGCCTATCTGCTCGGTTTCCAAAGGGATGAGGAGAGCCCGGCCTACAAGCACATCATCCTCCAGCCTCGCGTGGGCGGAAATCTTAAATATGTCAAGGGCGGCTTCGAGACTCCTTACGGACGCATCGACGGCGGCTGGGAGAAGACGGCGCGGGGCTATCTCTACCGCGTCACGGTTCCTGCCAACACCACCGCGTCGCTGACCCTGCAGGCGGACGGAGTCTCCAGTGTGAAAGTGCTTCGCGGCACGGAGGGAGCAGGCCCTATGCGCAGTCTCAAGGGGAAGGTTATGGCCGAGCTCAAGTCCGGCACCTACGAATTCGAGGTCAAGTACTGATGCTCCTTACCGCCTTAAGCTCTTCGAAGCGAGGTTGAGGCTGTACTTGAAATAGCTGCTGCCCTTGTAGAAGGACATCGTAAGGACGCTCCCGTCAAGCTCGATGCTGTTGAGAAGGCGGTCGCGGTACTTGTCGCGGCACTCCGGCTCGGCCCAGGCCAGCACATAGTCGGAGCTCTCCTTCTGATAGACGACCACCACCGTGTAGCCCCTGACGTCCATCAGGGCGGCGCGGTACTTCCCGGAATTGACCTTGCCCTTGGCTGCGGCGAACTCCTCCACGAGCGAGCACTCCGCCGGGAGAATATTGAAATTGAGCTTCGTCGCGGAAGTGAGGGCCCCGGGGTTGTGCTCCGTCCACCACTCGATGGCGGCATCGGTCAGATAGTCCCTCTCCGGAATGGCATCCAGGGAAGGATTCCCCTCCAGACGCGAAATCATCAGCCGCTGCTGCGGCTGGCTCTCTGCGCCGGTGAGACTCCTCTCTATGCGGCCTGTGATGCGATACGGCTCCCCGGAGCCGGCCTTGAGGGTGTTGGAGCCCCTGAAGGCCACCGCGTCGAAAGCATCGCTCGAAGGGCAGTAGCAGGCCTGGACATAAGTCTGCCGCGACCCGTCGGCGGACGACATCAGATAGCTGAAGCCGAACCAGTCCGCGCCCTTGATGCGGAAGCTGTAGCTGCTGTCCACAAAGTGCCTTGAGGACATCCCGTCGGCATCGGCGGAAGGAACCTCGTAACTTCCGAGGGCCTTCCAGAGATCCGGCTTGTTCTTCTTGCCGGGAATCCGCTCCGCCGAGCAGATCCGCAGCCTGTCCAGAGAGAGGGTGTCGGAGGCTATGCACACGGCATAGACCCTGTCCACCCCGTCGCTGCGCAGCGGTATGGCCTTGAACTCGGCTCCCTCGGGGAGGAGGCCGCGGATGATTGCCGCCGCCTGCTCCTCGCTGTACGGGCTGATATGCAGCAGGGTGTCCCTGCGCGCCTTTATCTCGTCCGCATAGACGGAAGATGGATATTTCTTGAGGAATTTGTCAAAGGCCGCAACGGACGGCTTCGCCAGGGTCTTGTCATACAGCTTGGTCTCCGCCTTGGTCTGCGCCATGCAGGAGGCCGCTCCGGCCAAAAACGCCAGAACGGACAGCGCGAGAAATCTTCTCATCATAAATATGTCTCGAAATAATCTGTGATCTTGTCGTAGAGATGCACCCTCGCCCTGCCTCTCATGTTGTGAGGCTCAAGAGGATAGGGGAAGTAATCCACCCGCTTCTCGGCCTTGATGCACTCCTGCACGAAGCTCAGCGAATGTTCCCACACCACGGTGTCGTCCAGCACTCCCTGGCAGATGAGCACGCGTCCCTTGAGGTCTGCGGCCTTGGTCAGCAGGGAGGTCTTGGCAAAGCCCTCCGGGTTGGTCTGCGGAGTGTCCATATAGCGCTCTCCGTACATCACCTCGTACCACTTCCAGTCGATCACCGGCCCTCCGGCTACGGCGACCTTGAAGAATCCCGGGTTGCAGGCGGCGAGCGAGAGGGTCATGAAGCCCCCGTAGCTCCAGCCGTGCACCCCTATGCGGTCTCTGTCTATCCACGGGCAGGTGGCCAGCAGGGTTCTGATTCCCTCCATCTGGTCTTCCATCTCGACCTGTCCGCACTGGCGGTTGATGGCCTTCTCGAAGGCGGCTCCCCGGTTCTGGGTGCCCCGGTTGTCCTGGACATAGACCACATAGCCCTTCTGGGCCATCATCATCTCCCACATCCTGACCCCTCCGAGCCAGCTGTCTGTAACCATCTGGGAATGAGGGCCGCCATAGACATAGACGATGAGGGGGTATTTCTTGGAAGGGTCGAAGTCCCTCGGATAGAAGAGGCGGTAGTAGTTGTCGAAACGTCCGTCGGCGGACTTGACCGTGCCGAGCTCCACCTTGCACTGGGCGTATTCGTCGAGCGGGTCGAGGGCGGTGAGGATATGGTTGATCACCTCCCCGTCGATGTTCTTCACCTCGGTCACCCCGGGCACGTTGAGACTGCTGTAGCGGTCTATGAACTTGCTGCAGTCGGGAGACAGGTCGATGTCGTGCCAGCCCCGCTCGAAGGTGAGGCGCTTAGGGTTGCCGGCCTTCATCCCCCGGACGCTCACCTTGAAGAGATGGTTCTCGATCGGGGAAACCTCGGCGGAGGTGTAGAAGACGTTCTTCCCGTCGTTGTCGAGATACTGCACGTCGGCGTAGCACGGTGTGATTCTGGAGATGTGTCCGAGCGTGTCGCAGAGGTAGAGGTTGCGGTAGCCGTCCCGGTTGTCCGTATTGTAGATGAAGTTGTAGCTCCCCTTGATGAAGTGCAGCCCCTCCTGCGGCTCGACCCAGGCGTCATTGTGCTCGGTGAGCAGCGTCCGGACGAAGCTGCCGTCCGAGGAGCGGTACATGTTGAGGCGGAGGTTGTGCTGCGGGCGGTCGAGTACCTGCACGAAGACATATTTGCCGTCCGGAGACCAGGTGACCCCCGTCAGATAGCGTTCCTCATCGAAATCGTCCACCTTGAGGGTGGTGAGAACGTTGCCGGAGGTGTCACAGATGCAGAGGGTGAGCCTTTCCGACGGCATCCCGGCCATGGGATAGCGTATCTCGCGGGTGCTCCCGCTGCGCGTGGTGATGTCGAAAAGGGGGAACAGTCCCACGCGGGACTCGTCCTTGCGATAGACTGCGAGCCTCTTCCCGTCGGGGGAGGGGAAAACCCCGCCGCTGATGCCGAACTCGTTGCGGCTGACGGTCTGTCCATAGACTATCCCCGGGCCCTCGCTCTGCGGAAGCACGTAGGTCGGAGCCTGATATGACGGGCGGTTCTTGGTGAGTTTGTTTGAAGAGTCCCACCAGAGCTTCACCCTCTCCGGATAGACCGACCTCGGGCCCTGCCCGACGGACTCCTCGACGGTGAGCAGCCTCGCCCCTGGATTGCCGGCCGGATGCGTGGAGATGACGGCCGCGATGACGAATATCAGTCCTCCTGTCATAGATCGACCTCCTCTCCTCCGGTGATGTAAGGTATCTCGGTGGCCGTCCCGCTCTTGCTGACGGAGATTATCTTGTCCACGACATGTTTCTGCATGCCTCTCCAAGGCAGCCAGCCGTTGTATTCCTTATAGTGAAGCTCCACCATCTTGCCGCTGCACCTCATCAGAGAATCGGCCACGGCCTTGTCGGTGACGGAGAAGTTGAACTCGTTGGACTGGAGGCTTCCGCTGCGCTTGGTGCTGTTGAAGCCCGTCTGGATGAGCCGGCCCTCGTAGGTCTTCCATATCCAGCCTTTATAGACTATCTGGTTGAGTTCGCCGGCCTTGACCCCTTCGCCGAAGACGAAGTAGAACTTGATGTAGCAGAACGCTGCCGCCGCTACGAGCAGTACTCCTGTCACCCAGGAGATTACCTTGGATTTGCTTGTCATGACTAAAGTTTTGCAAGTAATAAAAGTTATTGATCGTCTTTTTCCCGTCAGCCGGATGTGTCCGGACAACTCGACCGGTCAGTGTTCGGAGCGCCGCTCCTCGGAGAGCCGGTACAGGGGGCAAATTTAAGAATTTTGAGCGGAAATGAGCCGACATCGCCGCATTACGGAGAAATTATGTACATTTGTCAAGAATATGAATGAAGAGTTGAATCTGGTGGCGGACCTTGCCGTCATCCTTGTCGCCGCCGGGGTGTTCACGGTCATCTCCAAGGCGTTGAAACAGCCGTTGATACTCGGGTATATAATCGCGGGCTTCATAGTGGGGCCGCATCTGGGGCTGTTCCCGAAACTCACCAGTGCGGAGAGCGTGGAGCAGTGGTCCGAGATAGGCATCATCTTCCTGCTCTTCGCCCTGGGTCTGGAATTCAGCTTCAAGAAACTCCTGAAAGTGGGGAGCAGCGCGCTGATAATGGCCGGCTCCAAATTCATAGGCATGTTCGTGGTCGGACTGGTGGCCGCATACGCCATGGGCTGGAGTACGATGGAGAGCATATTCCTGGGCGGACTGCTGTCCATGTCGTCCACGACCATCATCATCAAGGCTTACGAGGAGATGGGCCTGAAGAAGCGGCCGTATGCGTCGCTGGTGTTCGGGACTCTCGTGGTGGAGGACTTGATAGCCATACTCCTGCTCGTGCTTCTGTCCACCCTTGCCGTGTCCAAGCGCTTCGCCGGCGGGGAGATGCTGTGGGGCATCTGCAAGCTGGTGTTCTTCCTCGTGCTGTGGTTTCTGGTCGGAATATATCTCATCCCGACGCTGCTCAAGAAAGCCCATAAGTATCTGAACGACGAGATATTGCTGATAACGAGCATAGGACTCTGCTTCGCTATGGTGGCGATCGCGAGCCTCGCCGGATTCTCTTCGGCTCTGGGGGCTTTCGTCATGGGTTCCATCCTTGCGGAGACTATCGAGGGCGAGAGGATAGAGCATCTGGTCAAGAGTCTCAAGGACCTGTTCGGCGCGGTGTTCTTCGTGTCCGTGGGTATGATGATGGATCCGGCGGTGATAGCGGAACATTGGGCTACGGTGCTGATAATCACGGCAATCACGATGATCGGCATCGTCATATTCTCTTCCGGCGGGGTGCTGCTGGCCGGACAGGGGCTGAGGAACGCCGTGCATTCGGGTTTCAGCCTCGCGCAGCTCGGCGAATTCGCCTTCATCATCGCCGGTCTGGGCTGTTCGCTTGGGGTCATGCGCGACTTCATATATCCGGTCATCATAGCCGTGTCGGTGATAACCACTTTCACCACCCCTTACATGATCAAGGCCGCCGATCCGGTCTGCGACTATCTGGAGCGCAAGCTCCCGAAGCGCATTCTGGACAGGATCAATCCCTCTCCGGAGCAGGACGACAGGACGTCGGCTGCGGAACAGAGCGAGTGGCGAAGGCTCCTAAGGTCGTATTTCCTCAGAATCCTGCTGTACGGCATCCTGCTGATTGCCATACTGATAGGCTCCAAAATCTATCTTGAGCCGGCCGTCTCGAAGCTTCTGCCGCATATCGGCGAAGGCCTCAGGAACGTCATTTCCGTCGGCATAACCTGCATCGTGATGGCCCCGTTCCTCTATGGACTGGGCGTGAGCGGAGGCGACATAAATTCTTCCGCCGCGAAGCTTCTCGAGGAGAAGCCGTCGAACAGGTGGCCTATTCTCTCGCTCTCTCTGATAAGGAGCTTTATCGCAATAGCTTTCGTCCTGGAGCTGTTCATGGCGCATTTCCGCCTCTCATGGTGGCTCGCTCTGCTGATTTCGGCGGCGGGCGTGGCTTTCTTCCTGACGGCAAGACGCTCGGCCAGGAAGTGTTCTTCGCTGGAGCTCAAGTTCATGTCCAATCTCAACCAGAAGGAGGATTTCGAGAAGCTCCGGGCCCCCGTGACGACTTCCGTCAAGGACAAGCTCTCCGGCTATGACGTACATATCGGGCCTTTCGTCGTGTCGGCCGATTCTCAGATGGTGGGGAAGGAGCTGCGCAGCATCCCGGAGCTGAAGGACAGCGGGGTCAACATCGTGAAGATTCAGAGGGGTTCGCACAGCATACTCATACCTCGCGGGACAGAGAGGATATATCCTTGCGACAGGCTGCTGGCGGTGGGAACCGACGAGCAGACCGCCGCTTTCGGCGAGGCCATGAAGGCGGCCCTCAGGCAGCCGGACGGCAGTGCGGACGAGGAGTTCACGGTAGAGAAAGTGACGCTGGGCTCCGCCTCGTATCTCACGGGCAAGACGCTCAGGGACACTGATATGCGCTCCGCCGGCTGTATGGTGATAAGCGTGCTGGGGGCGGACGGGAAGTTCCGCACCAATCCCAAGCCGGACTACCGTTTCCGGAGCGGGGACACGGTATGGCTCGCCGGTACGGTCGACGGCTGCCGCTGGTACGGGAAGTGATTCCGTCCTTGGGTCGTTTTCGGGAAGTGTCCGGGAGGCGTGTGAAAGCTTGGATTATTTAGTTTCGCTGCGAAGATTTATCCCCTCCGGGGGGGGTGAAAATCAATATAAATCGTTAACTTTGCATTCCCTGCGTCGATTTTCGATGACGGGGTGTGCAGAGCTTTGGGTTTTTCCCGGCTGTGCTTGGTAATTCATTAAAATTCAGCCTATTAGCTGGGTTTTGATGACCCTTTGTGTAACTTGGAACCATTTCAAAACAGCTTCTTATGGCAGCTTTGGACTATGATGCCGTCGCGTGGTACGTGATGCGCGTGACATATCAGAGGGAACTGCCCGTGCAGGAGAAGCTGAGAGCTTCCGGTATCGAAACTTTCGTGCCGGTGGGCCGTGTGCGCCGCCGCAACGCGGAGGGGGTGTCCATCGGCTGGAAAACGGAGCCTCTGGTGCACAACTACATCTTCATCCACGAATCCCTGCGCACCATCCGGGGCCTCAAGGCTGAAATCCCTCATCTGAGGTATATGATGGGGGCCGGCGGAGACGGGCTCATGTATCCGCAGTCGGTGCCGGACAAGCAGATGCAGGATTTCATAAAGGTCGTCTCGACAAGCGGATCCAAGCTCCTCACCGAGCTTCCAGACCTCAAGAAGGGGGACAGGGTGAGGGTGCTCATAGGGCCTTTCGAGGGGGTTGAGGGAGTGTTCGTGATGATGCCGCGCCGGCACGAGAACAGGGTAGTGGTGCAGATTCAGGGTGTGGCGGCGGTGGCCACGGCATCTCTGCTGCGGCGCGACGTTGAGAAAATTTGAGAATCTGGTTTGAAATGGTTCCCGAATTTTATTATGCGGAATTGTGGCTACGTGACCGATGACAAAGATGAAAATGGCCGGAAAGGCCGTGTAAGAAAGAGAGTATGGAAGTGATAAAGACGGACATAGAGGGGCTTCTGGTCATCGAGCCGAGGGTGTTCGAGGATGCGCGGGGATACTTTTTCGAGAGTTTCTCGCAGAGGGAGTTCGACTCTGAGGTTGGGGAGCTGCGCTTTGTCCAGGACAACGAGTCGCGCTCGTGCTTCGGAGTGATGAGGGGCCTGCATTTTCAGCTGCCTCCCTTCGCCCAGGCCAAGCTGGTGCGCTGCGTGCGGGGAAGGGTTCTCGACGTGGCCGTGGACATACGGCTCGGCAGTCCCACCTACGGCCGTCACGTGGCCGTCGAGCTGAGCGAGGACAATCACCGTCAGTTCTTCATCCCGAAAGGGTTTGCTCACGGCTTCGCGGTGCTTTCCGAGACGGCGGTCTTCCAGTACAAATGTGACGAGTTCTACCATCCCGAGGCCGAAGGCGGCATCAGCATATCCGACAGGTCCCTTGGCATCGACTGGCGCATTCCCGAGGGGAAAGCCATCCTGAGCGACAAGGACACCCGCCACCCTCTCCTCAAGGACTTCGACACCCCGTTCAAGTGGCGGGGGTGAGCTTCTGATACGGGATAAACATAAAAAGGAGTGTGGTGGACCTTTCGCCTCATCCTGCCTATGACCCCATCATGGCCGACTACCCCGACAAGGTGTACAGAACTGCACCGCTGAAAAAAAGGATGCTGACTAAACCATAAAAAACAGATTATGCCACAGATTCCCGAAGAACTCATACAGGCCCTGATGCAGATGACAGGGGGCAGGCGCGAAGACATCGAGAAGCAGATACAGAAAGTCTTGGGCGAAAGCGTCAGCAGGGCTGGCCGTAGCGGCAAAGTGTCCAAAGGCGGCACTTCCGGCAGAAAGTCCGGCTACACCCGCACCCGCTACCCGCACTACCTCAAGCGCGAGACCGTCCTCAAATACACCGTCCGCATCACCCTCAAAGGCATCAAGCCGGCGA
>CAVHNN010000001.1:0-104944 GCA_963637465.1 Paludibacteraceae bacterium | reverse complement strand
AGAAAAGAGAGGAATTATTTCAAAACAACTTCTTATCTTGTCACCTTGGCGGAGATATCCCTGTCGTCGGCCACCATGTCTTTGTCCAACTGATACTCAGGGCTGTACTTGCCGCGCGGCAAGTCCCGGAATATGTAGTGGTTCGCCATCCGGGCGGCTTCTATATGCTCGGTGAGAGCCGTCGAGATGGCTGAAGCGGCAAGATCTATGAGCGTCCCGAGGATGGTTCCGGAATTACTGTCGACCGAACAGTCAAGGAAGAGGTCGCAAGTCCTGTCGAACAGCACTTCCCCGGTCACCGCCGAACGGATGAAGTAGCGGATTTTGGTGGATATGCCCAAGCCCTGCTTCTCCCACTTGTCAATCTGCGAGAACACGACGGCATCCGCCCCGAAGTATCGGCGGAACGGCTCAAGCGAAGCGGACTCGAAAAGTTCCGCATCGTATGCGCTCTCGGACTTGAGGATGTCCATGGCCAGAAGGGGCGACACCACATAGTAGCCCGCATCGGCGAGAGGACGGCTGATAGAGGTGTAAAGCAAGTCCTTGGCCTCCACGTTAGTGGTGTTGTTGATTGGCGGCATTACCAGCAGCACGAGGGGTTTCTCTTCATACATCCCCGAGTACAGACTGCCCCGCGTCAGGGGAATCTTGTTCGAGACCCCGCACGATACGAAAGACAACGCCGCGAGAGTCAAAATGAAAATTTTTCTTATCATGGAGCGAGGCGTTTAAGGAGCGGGGCTATGAATGCGGCTGACTCCGGATAGCAGCTCATCTCCCTGCGCAGCATCTCCTCCCCTCTCTCGCGGAACAGTCCGGAATAGTCAGTCACGTTGCCGAAGAGACGGCGCTGACGGTAGCTGGCGTTGCGTGAAAACAGCTCCGCCGTCTCAGGCTGGAGCAGCAGATATCCATACTCCGCGCATATCCCTGGAGGCGGCATCTTCCTCGTGCCGTCCGGGTGGGAGACAATCTGCTCATAGACACAGATCAGATTGCAGATGCTCTCCGGAGTCCGCGTCTTGTAGTTGCCATAGGCGGCGTTCTCGTAGCCGCTCGCCCCGTTCCCCGACGGGCCCCAATAGTACAGAGCCTTGGACTGGCCGCAGGAAGCGAGTATCAGCAGAACGGGAATTGCCGGCAGGATACACCTCATAGAGTGATGACCTTATGCTCTCCGGCGGAGATGAAAACTGTCTTGGAGAGCACTTTCTCCGTCCCGCGATATACTTCTATATCGTGCTTTCCGGGAGAGAGATACAGGGTGTTCCCGGCCGTGGCCTTGATGTTCCTGTCCTTGCGCCAGGCTTTCTCCTTGACGGCGCTTACCTGATAGTCCGTCCCGTCGATGCTGACCGTGACCGCTGCGCCTTCCGCATCCGCAAAGGAGAGACAGGCTTCGTCCGCCTTGCCTGAAGATATCGAATATGTCCCGACACCGCAGGCGGTCAGAGCGGCGGCGGAAAGAAGTGTCAAAATAAACTTTCTCATTTGTCAAGGATGTAATAGTCAGACAATTGCTCTTCGCTCAATGGGTTCCCGTCATAGGTGCAGAAAGATATCTCCGTCTCCGGGCTGTCGCCGGTCATGGACTCGACCTTGACCTTGCCGACCAGAGTCCCCGGCAGCTCTATGTTCGCGCCGGTCTGAGGATTCTTCACCACGCGCCCCTTGCGGTAAACGTTGAAGACGTCTCCCGCCATCAAACCCTGCGAAGCGCCCCCGGAGATGATGTACGACCCGTTCTCGACTGCCAGGATATAAGACTTCCAAGGCTGGTCCATGCACTTGTTGATGATGTTCTCCACAAGTTGCGAGAGCGCGGCGGAGATGGCCTTGTCGCTCAGCGTGGCGTCAAAACCGGCTGAACCGCCCAGACCCAGCGTCTGCGTGGAAGAAGTCTCGGCATAGCCCTTGGCCTCGTCGGAATAGATGATAAGGCCCGTCGCAGCCTCCACGAGCCGGATGCTCACCCCCGCCTCCACGGTCTGGGTCTTGGTGGAGGAGAAGAGCTTCTGCTGCCCCTCGTTCTTGCGTCCGTATTCGGTGATGGAACCGAGTATTATATAGTCGGCCCCTATCTTGTTCATGTTCCCGCCGGCCTCGGAGAGCAGCACGTCGAGATCCTCCCTCTCCAGAAGGATGAATTTGCCGCTTGCGGCGAGCTTGGAGGAGAGAATATCCAGAGCCTGCTTGCGCATAGGGTCGTTTTCCTTGTCGTAGAACATTCCTTTCGCATACTGCGTTTCATTGGAAAAGCGGCCTATGGCCACCTTGCGCCGGATTGTCCTGTCGCTCTGCTGCGCGTAGGACGGGAACGCCGCCAGAAGGGCGAGCGTCAACAGGAGAAACCTGAGATGTATTTTCATGCCGTTCAAATTTATTGGGTCAAATTTATACATAAGATGCGAGAAAATTCATCTCCGTGACAATAAATTTGCCTATATTTGACTTGATAACATGTAACTGAAATTCTTTATGAAACGTATCGTCGAATGCGTCCCGAACTTCAGCGAGGGCCGCGACAAAGATGTAATCAACAAGATAGTCAGCGCCATCACAGGCGCATCGTCCCCCGTGACGGGAGAGAGGGTCAAACTTCTCGACGTCGATCCGGGCGAGGCTACCAACCGCACCGTGGTCACCTTCGTCGGAAGCCCGGAGGCCGTGTGCGAAGCCGCCTTCAGGGGAGTGCAGAAAGCGCAGGAACTCATTGACATGCGCCATCACCACGGGGCGCATCCCCGCTCCGGAGCCACCGACGTGCTGCCGCTCATCCCGGTGGCCGGCATCAGCCTCGAAGAATGCGCACAGCTCTCCCGCACGCTCGCGGAGCGCATCAGCAGCGAGCTCGGAATCCCCTGCTACTGCTACGAAGCCGCGGCCTTCAAGAGCGAGAGGAAGAATCTCGCCGTGTGCCGCGCCGGAGAATACGAAGCTCTTCCTGAGAAAATCTCCGACCCCGGGCGCAGGCCCGACTTCGGCCCGCAGAGCTACAACGAGACCGTCGCGAAATCCGGGGCCAGCAACGTAGGGGCGCGCAACTTCCTGATAGCCGTCAACTTCAACCTCAACACCACCTCCACCCGCAGGGCGATGGCCGTGGCCTTCGACGTCAGGGAAAAGGGCCGCAAGGCACGCGAGGGAGGCTCGCTCACGGGGAAAGTCCTCAAGGATGCGGACGGCCGGGACATCTGGATTCCGGGCACGCTCAAGGGATGCAAGGCGATAGGCTGGTACATTGACGAGTACGGCATAGCCCAGGTATCGATGAACATAACCGACATCACGGCCACCCCGCTGCACAAGGCATTCGAAGAAGTCTGCCGCGCAGCCCGGGCACGGGGGCTCAGGGTCACGGGAACCGAAATCGTCGGGCTCGTGCCCAAAAGCGCCCTCATCGATGCCGGGAAATATTTTCTGGAAAAACAGCAGCGCTCCACGGGCGTCAGCGAAGATGAGATACTTAAAATCGCCGTCAAATCCATGGGCCTTGACGACCTCAAGCCTTTCAGGGCGAAGGAGAAAGTGATCGAATACCTGATGCAGGACGAAAGGGAGGAAGCCACAAGGCACAGACTCATAAGAATGAGCCTCAAGGAGTTCGCCGACGAGACGGCCTCCGAATCCCCGGCTCCGGGAGGAGGCTCCATCTCGGCCTACATGGGAGCCCTCGGGGCTGCGCTCGGCACCATGGTGGCCAACCTCTCCGCCCACAAGCGGGGCTGGGACGAGCGCTGGAAGGAGTTCTCCGACTGGGCCGAAGAGGGGCAGAAAGTGATGAAGGAGCTGCTGGATCTCGTGGACGAGGACACGGCCGCGTTCGACAGGATAATGGAGGTATTCAAGATGCCGAAGGGCAATGATGAAGAGAAAGCCGCCCGCGCAGCAGCCCTCGAGGAGGCGACCCTCCATGCCGCGCAGGTGCCGCTACGCACCATGGAGACCGCCCTCAAAGCCCTCCCGATAGCAAGGGCGATGGCCCTGAACGGCAACCCCGCGTCGGCGTCCGATGCCGGAGTGGGAGCCCTCGCCGCCACGGCGGCCATACGCGGAGCGCAGCTCAACGTGCGCATCAACTCCGCCGGGCTGCAGGACAAGTCCGCGGCCGCGTCCCTCAATGCGCAGGCCGAGAAAATCGCCGCCGAAGCGCTTGAGCTTCAGAATCAGATACTTGAAATCGTGAACACCCACATACAATGAACCCAGACGACCATCACCATCCAAGCTGGCAGGAGGAAATCCTCGAAGGGATACCCTCCCATCTGCCGGAAGAAAGGCCCTACGACCCGTCCGTCAACCACGCCCCGAGACGCAAGGACATCCTGACACGCAGAGAAAAGGCGCTCGCGCTCAAAAACGCCCTGCGCTACTTCCCCAAAGAACTTCACCCGAAGCTCGCTCCGGAATTCGCCGCGGAGCTGCGCGACTACGGACGCATCTACATGTACCGCTACCGCCCGTCCAACGAGATCCTCGCCAGACCCCTGGACCAGTACCCGGCCAGGAGCCGTCAGGCGGCGGCCATAATGGCGATGATTCAGAACAACCTCGACCCGCGCGTGGCCCAGCACCCGCACGAACTGATAATCTACGGAGGCAACGGGGCCATTTTCCAGAACTGGGCGCAGTACCGCCTGACCATGCAGTACCTCTCGCAGATGACTGACGAGCAGACGCTTTCGATGTACTCCGGACTCCCGCTCGGACTCTTCCCGAGCCACCCTGACGCGCCCCGCGTGGTGGTGACCAACGGAATGGTGATCCCCAACTATTCGAGCCGCGACGACTACGAGAGGTTCAACGCACTCGGAGTGTCTCAGTACGGCCAGATGACGGCAGGTTCATATATGTACATCGGCCCGCAGGGCATCGTCCACGGCACCACCATCACGGTGATGAACGCCGCGCGAATGCAGCTGCGCAGACGCGGCCTGCAAGGCACTGCCGAGCAGATGAAGGGGACGCTCTTCGTGACCGCCGGCCTCGGAGGGATGTCCGGAGCGCAGCCGAAGGCCGGCAACATAGCCGGAGTGGTGAGCGTGACGGCGGAAATCAACCCGCTCGCGGCACGCAAGCGCTACAATCAGGGCTGGGTGGACGAGCTCCACGAAGACCTCGACGAGCTGATGAGCCGCATACGAAAGGCGGTGCAGAATAGGGAGGTCGTGTCCATGGCCTACATAGGCAACGTGGTCGATCTCTGGGAAAGGCTTGCGGACGAGGACATCAGGGTCGACCTCGGCTCCGACCAGACCTCGCTGCACAACCCATGGGCCGGAGGCTACTATCCGGCGGGGCTGAGCTTCGAAGAATCCAAGCGTCTGATGGCCGATGAGCCGGAGAAGTTCAAGCAGGCCGTGCAGACCTCGCTGAGGCGGCAGGTAAAAGCCATCAACGCTCTGAGCGCCAAGGGGATGTACTTTTTCGACTACGGCAACGCCTTCCTGCTGGAAAGCTCCCGCGCAGGTGCCGACATACTCAAGGAGGACGGCTCCTTCCGCTACCCTTCCTATGTGGAGGACATCATGGGGCCCCTCTACTTCGACTACGGCTTCGGCCCGTTCCGCTGGGTGTGCATGTCGCAGAACCCGGAGGACCTGGACAAGAGCGACGCCATAGCGGTCAAAGTCCTCAGGGAACTCTCCTCGCAGGCCCCCGACGACATCCGCCACCAGATGCAGGACAACGTCCACTGGATCGAGGAAGCCGGCAGGAACCGCCTCGTCGTGGGTTCGCAGGCCAGAATCCTCTATGCCGACTGCCTCGGACGCACGCAGATAGCCCTCGCGTTCAACGAGGCCATCCGCAAGGGGAAAATCAGCGCTCCGATAGTGCTGGGGCGCGACCACCACGACGTCTCCGGGACGGACTCCCCTTTCCGCGAGACTTCCAACATCTACGACGGCTCGCGCTATACGGCCGACATGGCGGTGCAGAACGTGATAGGGGACTCTTTCCGGGGCGCCACCTGGGTGTCGATACACAACGGCGGCGGAGTAGGCTGGGGAGAGGTGATCAACGGGGGCTTCGGAATGCTCATCGACGGCTCCGAAGATTCGGCCCGGCATATACGTCAGATGCTCTTCTGGGATGTCAACAACGGCATCGCACGCCGCAGCTGGGCCCGCAACAGCGGAGCTATGGACACCATCCTCAGGCAGATGCAGGCCACGCCGCAGCTCAAGGTCACCATGCCGACACCGGCAGATGACTCACTTATAGACAGGATTTTAAACACGGAACTATGATACATCTCATCTCATCGGAACACCTCACCCTCGAAAAGGTCAAAGAAATAATAGACCGCCACGCGCAGCTCGCGCTTTCGGAAGAGTCTGTGCGGGCCATCCAAAAATGCCGCCGCTATCTTGACACCAAGATGGAGGACATCGGACGGCCCGTATATGGAGTGACGACCGGATTCGGCTCGCTCTGCAACGTCTCCATCCCTTCGGACAAACTCTCCCAGCTCCAATACAATCTGGTCGTCTCACACGCCTGCGGCTCCGGAGAGACCGTGCGGCCGCAGATTGTGAAGCTGATGCTGCTGCTCAAGATACAGTCGCTCTCCTACGGGCACTCCGGCGCCCAGCTCGCCACCGTGCAGCGGCTCATCGACATGTTCAACAACGACGTCCTGCCGGTAGTCTATCAGCACGGCTCGCTCGGCGCCTCCGGCGACCTCGCCCCGCTCGCCCACCTGTCCCTGCCGCTTCTCGGACTCGGCGAAGTCCTCTACAAGGGGGAAGTACGCCCGAGCGCGGAGGTCGCCGCCGAATTCGGCTGGGAAGCGATCACCCTCCAGTCCAAGGAGGGGCTGGCCCTGCTCAACGGCACGCAGTTCATGAGCGCACACGCCGTGTGGTGTATTCTCAAAGGCAAGAGACTCTCCAAGTGGGCGGACTATATCGGAGCCATCTCCCTGGACGCCTATGACGGACGAATCGAGCCGTTCTACGCGCTGACCCACCTGCTCCGGCCGCACAAGGGGCAGCTGGAGACCGGAGAGAGGTTCCTTCACCTGCTTGAGGGGAGCGAACTTATAGCCAGACAGAAAACTCACGTGCAGGACCCGTACTCTTTCCGCTGCATCCCGCAGGTGCACGGGGCCGTCAAGGACTGCATCCGTTACGTGGAGTCCGTCATCGAGACTGAAATCAACAGCACCACCGACAACCCCAACGTCTTCCCGGATGAGGACATGATCATCTCCGCAGGCAACTTCCACGGCGAGCCGATAGCCCTGCCGATGGATTCTCTGGCGGTGGCTCTCTCGGAGCTTGCGAGCATATCGGAAAGGCGCACATTCCGCCTTATTTCCGGACAGCGGGGGCTGCCTTCGTTCCTGGTGGCAAGACCCGGCCTCAACAGCGGATTCATGATTCCGCAATACGCCGCCGCGTCCATAGTCAGCCAGAACAAGGGGCTCTGCTGGCCGGCCTCCTGCGACTCGATTCCATCCTCTCAGGGGCAGGAAGACCACGTGAGCATGGGTGCGAACTCGGCCACCAAGCTCGTAAGGGTGGCGGACAACGTGGAGGAGGTGCTGGGAATCGAGCTGCTCAACGCCGCGCAGGCCCTCGAGTTCCGCCGTCCGGCGAAGAGCTCGCCTCTGCTCGAAGGCATCGTCAGGGCATACCGCGAGGAAGTGCCGTTCGTGGACGATGACAGCTATCTCCACCCTCTGATAGAGAAGTCTGTAGAGTTCCTCCGGAATGAAGACCTTATTCGTCAATATTAAGGAATTGACCGGCATCACCCGGCCCGGCACTCTGCGCCTGCGGGGGGAGGAGATGTCCTGTAGCGGGAGCATCACGGATGCCTGGCTCACGATTGAAGACGGGCTCATCTCGGATTTCGGCGGGATGGCCGACTGCCCGAGGGGGGAATTTGACCGCAGAGTCGATGCCTCCGGCTGCCTGATGCTGCCCTCGCTGTGCGACTCCCACACCCACGTTGTCTATGCCGGCACGCGGGAGGGCGAGTTCATCGACAAAATCAACGGCCTCAGCTACGAGCAGATAGCCGCGCGCGGAGGCGGAATCCTCAACTCCGCCGACCTGCTGCACTCAACGGACGAGGACAGCCTCTACGAGCAAAGCCTCCAGAGGGTCAGGGAGATGATGTCCCAGGGCAGCGGCGCGATAGAAATCAAGAGCGGCTACGGCCTGAGCGTCGAGGACGAACTCAAGATGCTCCGCGTCATAAGACGCATTAAGGAAAGCGTGCCGGCGGTAATCCGCTCCACCTTCCTCGGGGCGCACGCCGTCGGAAGAGCTCATCAGGGCCGCAAGAACGAGTACGTATCGCTGATTATCAACGAGATGCTGCCACGCGTGGCAGAGCAGAACCTGGCGGACTTTATCGACGTGTTCTGCGACGAGGGCTTCTTCAGCCCGGAGGACATGGACCGGATTCTCTCCGTGGGCGCGCGCTTCGGCCTGCGGCCCAAGGTGCACGTGGATGAAATCTCGGTCATCGGAGGGATGGACACGGCCCTGCGGCACAATGCCCTGTCGGTCGATCATCTTGAACGCACGGGGCAGGACGGCATCAGGGCCCTGCGTGGCTCGGACACGATGCCCACGATGCTTCCGGGGTCTTCGTTCTTCCTCGGACTCCCCTACGGACGCGCCCGGGAATTCATCGCGGAAGGCCTCGGAATCGCCCTCGCCAGCGATTTCAACCCCGGCTCCTCCCCGTCCGGGGATATGCGCATGGTGATGGCCCAGGGCTGCATCAAGATGAAACTCACCCCGGTACAGGCTCTGAACGCCTGCACCCTCAACGGAGCCTATGCGATGGGGGTCAGCGACATCTGCGGCTCGGTGGAAAGAGGCAAGCTGGCCAACCTCATTCTCACGCGCCCGATTCCCTCGCTCGGCTTCATCCCGTATTGCTACACCACCCCGTTCATCAGGGCCCACTACATAAAAGGGGAGAATATTTGCATTTCTTGTCTGAATTGACTACTTTTGTCGGATTCGCAATGAAAGTAGTGGATTACATATCCCGTACCTGCAAAAGGAACGTCCGATTATAGGAGGCGTAGAACCCTCCCACATTTCGGAAAATTCATCGTATCACCAATCAAACAGACAGAATTTTCGCTCTCAGCAATTGCAATTGACAATCTCGGTTTGTCTTGCCGTTAGGGGGCTCATATACAGATATGAATATAAAAGTGACCGTGGCTGACGAAAGCCACATCAAGTACGCGGAAGACATCTGCAAAGAAATCTACATCTCTTCTCTTGAGCGCAAGACCGGCATCGCCAACCGCACGCCGGAGTATATCTGCGAGAAAATCCGCGCCGGCAAGGCAGTGATAGCCCTCTGCGAAGCGGCCCCCGCCGAAGAGACGGGGGCCCCGGGAAATCAGCCGCAGGAAAAATTCGCCGGCTTCTCCTACATCGAATCCTGGGGAGGCAAGAGCTTCGTCGCGAACTCCGGGCTCATCGTGGCCCACGAGTTCAGGGGCATGGGGGTCGCCAAGAAAATCAAGGAACAGACCTTCATCCTCTCGCGCCATCTCTTCCCCGACGCCAAGATATTCTCCATCACCACCGGCGCTGCGGTGATGAAGATGAACTACGAGTTCGGCTTCAGGCCGGTGCCGTACACGGAGCTCACCGACGACCCCGAATTCTGGAAAGGCTGCGAGGGATGCCGTCACTTCGACATCCTGAGGAGCCACGACTACAAGATGTGCATCTGCACCGGGCTTCTCTACGACCCAAGGGAGCACCTCGAAATCCATCACCCCGACGAATAAAAAAACGAGAATATGAGCAAGAAGAAAGTTGTGGTCGCATTCAGCGGCGGGCTGGACACCTCCTACACGGTGATGTATCTGGCCAAGGAGAAAGGTTATGAAGTCCACGCGGCCTGCGCGAACACCGGGGGATTCAGCCCGGAGCAGCTCCGCACCAATGAAGAGAACGCCTACAAGCTCGGAGCGACCAGATACGTCACCCTCGACGTCACTCATGAATACTACGACAAGAGCCTGAAATACATGGTCTTCGGCAATGTGCTCAGAAACGGCACCTACCCTGTCTCCGTCTCTTCGGAGAGAATTTTCCAAGGCATGGCCATAGCCCGCTACGCCAAGCAGATAGGGGCGGACGCCATAGCCCACGGCTCCACCGGGGCCGGCAACGACCAGGTGCGCTTCGACATGACCTTCCTCGTGATGTGCCCGGAGATGGAGATCATCACCCTCACCCGCGACGGCAACCTCTCGCGCAAGGAGGAGGTGGACTACCTCAACGCGAACGGCTTCAACGCGGATTTCGCGAAGCTGAAATATTCATATAACGTAGGCATCTGGGGGACATCCATCTGCGGAGGAGAAATCCTGGACTCCACGCAGGGTCTCCCGGAATCCGCCTACCTCAAGCAGGTCAGCCGCAGCGGCAGCGAAATCCTCAGCCTCGGCTTCAAGGGAGGCGAACTGAGCGAAGTCAACGGCACCCGTTACGAAGACAAGATAGCGGCCATCCAGGCGGTGGAGGCCATCGGAGCGGCCTATGGAATCGGGCGTGACATGCACGTGGGAGACACCATCATCGGCATCAAGGGCCGCGTGGGCTTCGAGGCGGCGGCGCCGATGCTCATAATCGGAGCCCACAAGTTCCTCGAGAAATTCACCCTCTCCAAGTGGCAGCAGTACTGGAAGGACCAGGTGGCGAACTGGTACGGGATGTTCCTCCACGAGAGCCAGTATCTGGAACCGGTGATGCGCGACATCGAAGCGATGCTCGAAAGCAGCCAGCGCAACGTCAACGGCACCGTGACCCTGGAGCTCCGCCCTTACAGCTTCTCCACAGTGGGAGTGGATTCGCCGGACGATCTGGTGAAGTCCAAGCTCGGCGAGTACGGCGAGGCTCAGAAAGGCTGGACGGCCGAGGATGCCAAGGGATTCATCAAGCTGCTCTCCACCCCGCTGAGGGTCTATTACAACAAGCATCAGGACGAGGAAAACATCTAAGGACATGGCAGAAAGCACCAAAAGGAGGCGCCGCCCCGCGACGACGCGCAAGAAAATCGAGACACCCCCTTCCGAACTTCCTAAAAGGATAAGGGTCGGAATCGTGGGCGGAGCCGGATACACGGCGGGAGAACTGATCCGGATTCTGGTCAACCACCCCCGGGCGGAGATTTCTTTCGTCCACTCCGAGAGCAGTGCCGGCAAATATCTTCATGAGGTTCACGGGGGGCTTCTGGGCGACACCGATCTCAAGTTCTGCGACAGCTACAGTCTCGAAAAGGCGGATGTCCTCTTCCTCTGCTCAGCGCACGGCAAGAGCCGCGAATTCTGGAGCAGCCACAAGTGTCCGTCCGGTCTCAAAGTGATAGACCTCGCGCAGGACTTCAGAGATGAGAGCGAGGGCTATGTCTATGGGCTTCCGGAGATGCAGAGAGAGAGAATCGCGCAGGCGACGAAGGTCGCCAACCCGGGATGCTTCGCCACCGCCGTGCAGCTGTCCCTGCTGCCGCTCGCCGAAGCGGGGCTGCTGAGCGGGGAGATCTGCGTCAACGCCATCACCGGCTCCACCGGAGCGGGAGTGAGGCCCTCCGAAACCACCCACTTCAGCTGGAGGAGCGGCAACATCTCAGCCTACAAGATATTCGAGCATCAGCACCTCAAGGAAATCAGGCGCAATCTCTCGCTATCGCAGGACGGCTTCGACTCCCCCATCGACTTCATCCCCATGAGGGGCGACTTCACAAGGGGCATCTTCGCCAGCTCCCACCTCGGATGCGAACTCACTCTGGATGAGGCATACTGCCTGTACAGGGCATACTACGCCGAGGCCCGCTTCACTTTCATGAGCGGGACTCCGGTCGATCTCAAGCAGGTGGTCAACACCAACAAATGCCTCATCTCTCTGGAGAAGCACAACGGCAGGCTTGTGGTGTGCACGGTCATCGACAATCTCCTCAAGGGAGCCTCGGGGCAGGCGGTGCAGAACATGAACCTGATGTTCGGACTCCCCGAAGATGCAGGATTAAGACTCAAGGCTTCAGCTTTTTAGGGAATGGACTTATTCAAAGTATATAAACTCTGGGACATCGAACCCGTCCGCGGGCTCAACACCACCCTCTGGGATAAGGACGGGGCCGAATACACCGACCTCTACGGCGGGCACGCCGTCATCAGCATCGGGCACTGCCACCCGCACTACGTCAAGATGCTTCAGGAGCAGCTCACAAGGCTCGGCTTCTACTCCAACGCCGTGCAGAACTCGCTCCAGCGGGAACTCGCCTCAAGGCTCGGCAAGGCCTGCGGATACGACGACTACTCTCTTTTTCTGTGCAACAGCGGCGCGGAGGCCAACGAGAACGCGATGAAGCTCTCCTCCTTCGCTACGGGCAGGGCCAGGATTCTCGCCTTCGGCAAATCATTCCACGGACGCACCAGCGGAGCCGTGGCCGCCACGGACAATCCCAAGCTCCGCTCCCCGTTCAACAGCACGCAGAACATCAGCTTCGTGCCGCTGAACGACATCCAGGCCGCCGAGAGGGAGCTCTCCAGCGGGGAATACGCCGCCGCCATCATCGAAGGCATCCAGGGCGTGGCCGGCATCTACGAGCCGGACGATGAGTTCCTGCGCAGCCTGCGCTCTCTCTGCGACAAATACGGCAGCAAGCTGATATTGGACGAGATACAGTCCGGATATGGGCGCAGCGGGCTGTTCTTCGCCCACCAGAAGTCCGGCACGAGGGCGGACATCATCACCACGGCCAAGGGGATGGCCAACGGCCTGCCGATAGGCGGAGTGCTGATCGCCCCGGACATCAAGCCGGAGTACGGGATGCTCGGCACCACTTTCGGAGGCAACCATCTCGCCTGCACGGCGGCCCTCGCCGTCCTCGACGTGATAGAGAACGAGCATCTGGTGGAGAACGCCGCCAGGGTCGGGGAACACTTCAAGACCGCCCTCTCGGGCGACAAGGCCCTGAAGGAATACCGGGGACGCGGACTTATGATAGGCCTCGAACTCAAAGACGAATTCATCGGCCTGCGCGACCGCCTGCTCTTCGAGAAACACTTCTTCACGGGTGCCGCCGGAGCTTCCGTAATCCGCCTGCTCCCGTCCCTCACCATAACGGAACAGACTGCGGACAGGTTCATCAAAGCATGGAAAGAACTCACAGCATAACGACAAAATGAAAGAATTCACTGCCATAAGCCAGCTGGGCGATTTCAAAAAAGCCCTCTCAGAGGCCCTTTACGTCAAGAAAAATCCTTTCTCCGACCAGGAGCTGGGCAGAAACAGAACCCTGCTGATGGTATTTTTCAACAACAGCCTCCGCACGCGGCTCAGCACCCAGAAGGCCGCCCTCAACCTCGGGATGAACGTCATCGTCCTCGACGTGAACCAGGGCGCATGGAAACTGGAGACGGAAAGGGGCGTGGTGATGGACGGCGACAAGAGCGAGCACCTGCTCGAAGCGATTCCCGTCATGGGCAGCTACTGCGACCTCATCGGGGTGCGGTCATTCGCCCGCTTCGAGAGCAAGGAGGACGACTACAACGAGGTCATCCTCAAGCAGTTCATCAAATACTCCGGCAAGCCTGTCTTCAGCATGGAGGCGGCCACGCGGCACCCGCTCCAGACTTTCGCCGACCTGATAACGATAGAGGAGCACAAGACAAAGGAACGTCCAAAGGTCGTGATGACCTGGGCTCCGCATCCCAAGGCTCTCCCTCAGGCGGTGCCGAACTCTTTTGCCGAAGGGATGGACTATGCCGGCTACGACTTCGTCATAGCGAATCCGGAAGGCTATGACCTCGCTCCCGAATTCACACGCGGAGCCAGGGTCACCCACGATCAGGACGAGGCCCTGCGCGGAGCCGACTTCGTCTATGCCAAGAACTGGTCCGCCTACGAAGGGGACAACTACGGCAAGGTGCTCAGCCGGGACCGCTCGTGGACGGTGACACAGGAGAAGATGGAGCTCACCGACAACGCCTTCTTCATGCACTGCCTGCCGGTCAGGCGCAATATGATCGTCAGCGACGAGGTCATCGAGAGTCCGCGCTCGCTCGTGATTCCCGAAGCGGCCAACAGGGTCGTCTCCGCACAGACGGTCATCAAGAAGATGCTTGAGTCTCTATGATAAAGGTCGTAAAGATAGGGGGCAACGTGGTGGACTCGGCGGAGCTGCTCGAAAAGTTCTGCAGCGACTTCGCCGCCCTCGAAGGGCCGAAAGTGCTCGTGCACGGCGGCGGCAAGATTGCAAGCGGACTTCAGCGCCGGCTCGGGATGGAGCCCCGGATGGTGGAGGGGCGCAGGGTCACGGACGCGGAGACGCTCCGCCTGGTCACGATGGTGTATGCCGGCTGGTGCAGCAAGCACATAGCGGCCCTGCTCCAGAGCCGGGGATGCAACGCGATGGGGCTTGCCGGCTGCGACGCTTCGCTGATCACGGCCTCCCGCCGGGAGCCGAGGCTCCTCTCGGACGGCAGCACCCTTCTCGACTACGGCTTCGTAGGAGATGTCAGGGCCGAGTCCGTGGACAGCGGGACTCTGCTCAAACTCATTGATATGGGGATAGTTCCGCTGTTCTGCGCCATCAGTCACGACGGCCTTGGGGAGCTTCTCAACACCAACGCCGACACCATCGCCGGGGCAATTTCCGCCGCATTAAAGGCGGAACTTCTTTATTGTTTCGAAAAAAATGGCGTACTTTACGATTTGAATGACGACTCCAGCGTGATTCCGCATCTCGACCAGGACGCATACAGCCGTCTGAAAGCCGAGGGACGGGTTGCGCAGGGGATGATTCCGAAGCTGGACAACGCGTTTTCGGCATTGCGCTCGGGAGCCGCAAGCGTGCGGATATTGCACTCCGGCAGCCTTCCTGACGCGGAAGCCGGCACCAGATTGGTTCTATGACGAAGTATTGCGAATACATAGACCTTCTCAGACAGATGGTCCGCACCCCTTCCCTCTCCTTCGAAGAGGGGGAGGTCGCTTCGCTGATAAGCGGGGCGTTGGACAGTTTCGGAATAGAACACAGCCTGCTTGGCGGCAACATCCTCGCGAAGAACAGGCATTTCGACCCCGGCAAGAAGACTTTGGCCCTCGACGCGCACATGGACACGGTTCCCGCTTCGGGCGGCTACACAAAAGACCCCTTCGATCCGGGTGACGACGAGACTGTTGTCCGGGGGCTCGGTTCCAATGATGACGGCGGAAGTGTGGTGTCGATGATTGCCACTTTCCGTCATTTTTATGATATGCCACTCCCCATCAATCTCATGCTCGTCCTGACAAGGGAGGAGGAGCGCTCGGGCCCCGACGGAGCGAGGTGGCTGTATGCCGGCGCCCTTGCGGAGAGCGGGGAGTTCCCCGCCCCGGACTGGGTGATAGTCGGTGAGCCGACTGGGATGAGAGCGGCGACAAGCGAGAGAGGACTGCTCGTGCTCGACGGCGAGGCGCACGGGGTGAGCGGACACGCCGCGAGAGGCGAAGGCGTAAACGCCCTGTACATAGCCCTCGACGACATCGCGGCCCTGCGTGGACACCGCTTCACCAGGCACTCCCCGACGATGGGGGACGTGCGGCTCAACGTGACCCAAATCGAGGCAGGAAAGGCGCACAACGTCATCCCGGAGCTGTGCCGCTTCGTTGTGGACATACGTCCGACGGAGCAATACTCCAACGAGGAGATTCTCCGCGAACTTCAGACCCTTTGCCGCAGCAGCCTTTCGGCCCGCAACCTCACCAACCGCTCATCCGCCACGGCGGTGAACTCCCCCCTTACGGAGACCGCCCGCGCCCTGGGGATTGAAGAATTCTCCTCCCCCACCACTTCGGACTGGATGCGCATCGGCTGCGACGCCGTCAAGATGGGCCCGGGAGACTCCTCCCGCTCGCACAAGGCGGACGAATATATCCTCACGGACGAGATACGGGAAGCTATTGACATATATATAAAATATATAGAAACATTTTATGGCAACATTGTGGAATAAGGGCACCAGCGCCACCGAGAGGGTCGAGAGCTTCACCGTCGGCAACGACAGGCAGCTCGACCTGAGGCTGGCGGCCTACGACATAGAGGGTTCCAAGGCGCACATAAAGATGCTCCGGAGCATCGGACTCCTCAGCCAAAGCGAGCTGGACAGTCTCACTGCGGCCCTCGACAAGATTGAGGAGAGCGTCAGGGACGGCAGCTTCGTGCTCGAAGACGACGTGGAGGACATCCACTCGCAGATTGAGCTGAGCCTCACCCGGGAGCTGGGGGACATGGGCAAGAAGATCCACTCCGGCCGCTCGCGCAACGACCAGGTCCTTGTGGACATCAAGCTCTTCTTAAGGGACGAGCTTCTCAAGATGCGGGAGGAGACTCTGACTCTTTTCCGCACCCTTCAGAGCCTCAGCGAAAAGTACAAGGAGGTTCTGCTCCCCGGCTACACCCACTTCCAGCTGGCGATGCCTTCATCTTTCGGAATGTGGTTCGGAGCCTACGCCGAAGCTCTGGTGGACGACATGCACATGCTCCACGGAGCCTACAGGGTCACCAACCGCAACCCGCTGGGTTCCGCCGCCGGCTACGGCAACTCCTTCCCGCTCGACAGGGACATGACGACCCGCCTCCTGGGCTTCGACTCCCCCGTCATCAACAGCATAGCGGCCCAGATGAGCCGTGGCAGGACGGAGAGGTGCGTCGCATCCGCAATGGGCTCTCTGGCCCTGAGCCTCAACAAGTTCGCTGCGGACTGCTGCATGTACATGTGCCCCAACTTCGGCTTCATACATTTTCCGGACAGCCTGACGACAGGGTCCAGCATCATGCCCCACAAGAAGAATCCCGACGTATGGGAGATGGTGCGGGGCAAATGTGACCGCATACTCTCCACGGAAAACGAAATCTCCCTGCTCTGCAGCAACCTCCCCCACGGCTATCACCGTGACTATCAGCTGCTCAAGGACATACTCTTCCCCGCACTCGAACTGATGCACGACTGTCTGCAGATGACGGACTACATGCTCGCGCACATAGAGGTGAACACCCATATACTCGACAACCCCCTCTACGCCCATCTTTTCACGGTGGAGGAGGTCAACCGCAGGACCCTTGGCGGCACGCCTTTCCGCGAAGCCTACAGGCAGGTCGGGGTGGAGGTCAACGAGGGCAGGTTCAGATATTCCGGGGGCGAAACCTCCAATCTCAAGGCCTCGGACCTCGGACACACTCACATAGGCAGCATCGGCAATCTCTGCAACGACAGGATCTGTGAGCTGATGGAACAAGCATCCAACTGGAAAAAATAATATGTCAGAAAATCGAAAAAAGGCTGCGCTCATCCTCGCGAACGGGTGCAGGATGGAAGGCTGGAGCTTCGGCTGCGAGAGCGCCGGAAGCGGAGAGGTGGTCTTCTCCACCGCCATGGTGGGCTACCCCGAAAGCCTCACGGACCCGTCTTATGAAGGGCAGATACTCTGCGTGAGCTACCCGCTGATAGGAAACTACGGCATCCCGTCGGAGAAATTCGACGAGAACGGACTCTGCACCACCTTCGAGTCGGAGCGGATTCACGTCCGGGGGCTCGTAATCTCGGACTACAGCGAGAAATACAGCCACTGGGACGCGGTCAAGAGCCTGGACGAATGGCTCAAGGAGCAGAAGGTGCCGGGGATTTTCGGCATAGACACCAGAGAGCTCACCAAGATGCTCCGCGAGCAGGGCGCCATGCTCGGCAAGATAGTTCCGGAAGGGGCCCCGGAAGACTTCCCCTTCTACAATCCCGACACCGAAAACCAGGTCGCCGCAGTCAGCTGCCCTCAGGTGCTGCACTACGGCTCCGAAGGCAAGAAGGTGGTTCTGGTGGACTGCGGGGTCAAGCACAGGATTCTCGGCTGCCTGCTCAAAAGGGGCGTACAGGTGACAAGGGTTCCGTGGGACTACGACTTCAATGCCCTCGACTATGACGGGCTCTTCATCTCCAACGGGCCGGGCAATCCGGAGCTCTGCGGGAAGGCGGTGGAGCATATCCGCAAGGCCTACGAGGGCGACAAGCCGATTTTCGGCATCTGCATGGGCAATCAGCTGATGTCTCTCGCCGCAGGCGCGAGGACGTTCAAGCTCAAGTACGGCCATCGCAGCCACAACCAGCCGGTGAGGATGAACGGCACGGAACGCTGCTTCATCACCTCGCAGAACCACGGATTCGCCGTGGACGAGACCACGCTCGGAGCGGATTGGGAGCCATATTTCACCAACATGAACGACGGCACCAACGAGGGCATACGCCACCGGGGCAAGCCGTTCTTTTCCGCCCAGTTCCACCCGGAGGCCTCCAGCGGCCCGGTGGACACGGAGTTCCTTTTCGATGAATTCATATCCAGGTTGTAATGATTGACAGAAGAATAAAGAAAGTGCTGGTGCTCGGATCCGGGGCACTCAAGATAGGCGAAGCCGGAGAGTTCGACTACAGCGGCTCCCAGGCCCTCAAAGCCCTCGGGGAAGAGGGCATAAAGACGGTTCTCATCAACCCCAACATCGCCACGGTGCAGACATCCGAGGGAGTGGCCGACAAAATCTACTTCCTGCCGGTGACTCCGCTCTTCGTGGAGAAGGTCATAGAGAAGGAGAAGCCTCAGGGAATCCTGCTGTCATTCGGAGGCCAGACGGCCCTCAACTGCGGGGTGGAGCTCTACCGCAAGGGAGTTTTCGACAAATACGGAATCAAAGTGCTGGGAACCCCGGTGCAGGCGATCATCGACACGGAGGACAGGGAGCTTTTCGTGGAGAAGCTCGACCAGATAGGGGTCAAGACAATCCGCTCGCACGCCGCCTCCAACATAGATGAGGCACGCGCCGCGGCATCCACCGTCGGATACCCGGTGATTCTGCGCGCCGCCTACGCCCTCGGCGGTCTGGGTTCGGGCTTCTGCGAAAACGAAGCCGAGCTCGACGCAGTGGCGGCCAAGGCGTTCTCGTTCTCCCCGCAGGTCCTGGTGGAGAAGTCCCTGCGAGGATGGAAGGAGATAGAATATGAAGTCGTGCGCGACAGCTACGACAACTGCGTCACCATCTGCAACATGGAGAACTTCGACCCGCTCGGCATCCATACCGGCGAGAGCATCGTAGTGGCTCCCTCGCAGACCCTCTCCAACGAGGAGTTCCACTTCCTGCGCAAGACTGCCATAGACATCGTGCGCCACATCGGAATCGTCGGCGAGTGCAACGTCCAGTACGCCTTCAGCCCGGACGGAGAGGACTACCGAGTGATTGAGGTCAACGCCCGGCTCAGCCGTTCTTCCGCCCTCGCGTCCAAGGCCACGGGCTACCCTCTTGCCTTCATCGCCGCCAAGCTCGGACTCGGCTACGGACTCTTCGAGCTCAACAACGCGGTCACCAAGACCACCCCGGCCTTCTTCGAGCCGGCTCTGGACTATGTGGTCTGCAAGATTCCGCGCTGGGATCTCGCCAAATTCAAGGGAGTCTCCCGCGAAATCGGCTCCAGCATGAAGAGCGTCGGAGAAGTGATGGCGATAGGCCGCAACTTCGAGGAAGCCATCCAGAAAGGCCTGCGGATGATAGGTCAGGGGGCCAACGGCTTCGTCTGCAACAAGCCCTACAACGCCTCCGACCTCGACGACGCCCTCAAGAATCCGACCGACACGCGCATCTTCGCGATAGCCGCCGCGCTCGAGCACGGCTACAGCGTGGACAAGATCCACGAGCTCACCAAGATAGACCGCTGGTTCCTCGACAAGCTGGAGAACATAGAAGCGACCTACCGCGAGCTGGAAGGCTGCCGGGGGCTGGACGAAGTAAGCGGGCGTCTTCTCAAGAAAGCCAAGTGTCAGGGATTCTCTGACATCCAGATAGGCCGCGTGTTCGGCATTCCGGAAAGCGAGGTGCGCGAGCGCAGAAAGGCGGAGAATCTCAGGCCGTCGGTCAAGCAGATTGACACCCTCGCGGCGGAGTTCCCGTCCGACACCAACTACCTCTATCTCACCTACAACGGCAGCGCCGATGATGTCAGCTTCAGCGAGAATTCCCGCTCGGTGGTCGTCCTCGGCTCGGGAGCCTACCGCATCGGAAGCAGCGTGGAGTTCGACTGGTGCGGGGTGAACGCCCTCCAGACCCTGCGCAAACGCGGTTACAGGGCAATAATGATCAACTACAACCCGGAAACCGTCTCCACCGACTACGACAGCTGCGACCGGCTCTATTTCGACGAGCTCAGCTACGAGACGGTGATGGAGATATGCGCCTTGGAGAAGCCCATGGGCGTGATAGTCAGCGTGGGAGGCCAGATACCGAACAACCTCGCCCTGCCTCTGATGAAAAGCGGGGTCAGGATTCTCGGGACTTCGGCCACCGACATCGACCGTGCGGAAGACCGCAACAAGTTCTCCCAGATCGTGGACAAGCTCGGCATCGACCAGCCTCGCTGGAGGGAGCTGACCACCAAGGAGGACATCGACAGCTTCATCGCGGAAGTGGGCTTTCCGGTGCTCGTGCGCCCGTCATACGTGCTCTCCGGAGCGGCGATGAACGTGTGCTACAGCTACGAGGACCTCAAAATCTGCCTCGACATGGCGGTGGAGGTCTCGGAGGAGCATCCTGTCGTCATCAGCTCGTTCATGCAGCGCTGCAAGGAGCTTGAGTGCGACGCGGTGGCGGACAACGGGAGGGTGATAGCTTCGGCCATCTCGGAGCATATCGAATTTGCCGGAGTGCACTCCGGAGACGCGACCATCCAGTTCCCGCCCCAGAAAATCTACGGCATCACGGCCGCCAGAATCCGCAAGACCACGGCCGCAATCGCCGCCGAGCTGCACATCACCGGACCGTTCAACATCCAGTTCCTCGCCACGGACAACTACATCAAGGTCATCGAGTGCAACCTCCGGGCCTCCAGAAGTTTCCCGTTCGTATCCAAGGTGCTCAAGGTCAACTTCATAGAACTGGCCACCCGCTGCATGCTCGGGGAGCATCCGGTACCGGTGGGGATAGACCCGTTCGAGCTGGAGTACGTCGGGGTGAAATGCTCCCAGTTCTCGTTCTCCCGTCTCAACGAGGCGGATCCGGTGCTCGGAGTGGACATGTCATCCACGGGCGAGGTCGGCTGCATCGGGGACAATCTTGACGACGCGCTGCTGAAGGCCATGCTCTCGGTAGGACACCGCATCCCGCAGAAAGCGGTGCTGATCTCTTCCGGCAACGCCCGTCAGAAGGCGGACATCCTCCCGGCCTGCCAGATGCTCTCAGAGAGAGGGATCGAGATCTACGCCACCGAAGGCACCTGCCGTTATCTGAACGAGAACGGGGTGAAGGCGAAGCTGGCCCTGCGTCCGGACGAGAGCTCCTCGGAGGGACACCCGTCGGCGCTCGACCTCATCAGAGACCACAGTGTGGAACTTGTGATAAACATCCCTAAGAACTACACCCGGGGCGAGCTGAGCAACGGATACCGCATGCGCCGCGCCGCCATCGACTTCAACATCCCGCTGATCACCAACTCCCGCCTCGCGACGGCCTTCATCAGGGCGTTCTGCGCGGAGCCTCTGGAGAAAATCAGCATCAAGGGTTGGGACGAGTACTAGTAGAATCAAGAATTTCTATCGTCACGGGGCTGAACCCGCGGCCCTCCAGCTTTTCGTGCAGCGTCTCGCGCACCCGTCCGGCTTCAGCGCCGACGGATACGCGGGCGCTGAGGGCTGTCTGATTGATGCTGACGGCCCAGATGTGCAGCTGTCCGACTTCCTCCACTCCCTCGCAGCCGCTGATGAGGGCCTTCACCTCGTCATAGTCCACCCCGCGCGGCACGCCGTCTATTATCATCCTCACGCTCTCCGCGAGCAGTCGGATGCTGTTGTACAGAATCACGGCGGCGATGACAAGGCTCACCATAGGGTCGATCGCATATCTGCCCGTCGCGCTGATGACTATCCCGGAAACCACCACCCCGACGGAGAGCAGGGAGTCCGTCGCCATATGAAGGAAGGCCCCTCGGGTGTTGATGTCCCCCCTCTGGTGGCGCATCATCAGCAGGGCGCTTATCCCGCTGACCAGAATCCCGGCGGCGGCAGTCCACGAGACCGCCGCCCCGTTGACCGGAGAGGGGTTGCAGAGCTTGTCGATGCTCTCGTACACTATCACGCACACGGCCCCCACGAGCAGGATGGCGTTCAGCAGCGAAATAAGCACCGAGGCCTTGCGGTAGCCGTAGGTGTAGCGGCTGCTCGGCCTGCTCTCCGCGAGCTTGAAGGCGAGCAGGGCTATCAGCAGGGAGAAGACGTCTATCATCTTGTGCCCGGCATCGGAGAGCAGCCCGGCGGAGTTGCTGTACACCCCGCAGAGAGCCTCGAATATCACAAAACCGAAATTGAGCGCTATGGCGACGTAATAGACCACATTCAGCGAAGCGACGGAGTGAATGTGATGCGTGTGTGGACGATGTTCCATATCGGGCGCAAATATACGCCAAAAAAGTATTAAATTTGCGTCCTTAAATCAAAGATACACAATGTTCGACAATCTATCAGACAGACTGGAAAGGTCTTTCAAGATACTTAAGGGAGAAGGCAAGATCACGGAAGTCAACGTGGCCGAGACCATCAAGGAAATCAGGCGCGCGCTTCTGGATGCCGACGTGTCTTACAAGGTGGCCAAAGAATTCTGCGACAAGGTCAAGGCCAAGGCGATGGGCGCAAACGTCCTCACGGCCGTCAAGCCGCAGCAGATGATGGTCAAGATCGTCCACGACGAACTTGCGGACTTCATGGGCTCCGAGCACAGCGAAATCAACGTCAAAGGCTCCCCGGCCGTCATCCTCGTGGCCGGTCTCAACGGTTCCGGAAAGACGACCTTCTGCGGCAAGCTCGCCCTCAGGCTCAAGAGCAAGAAGGGAAGCAAAGTGCTGCTCGCAGCCTGCGACACCTTCCGTCCGGCCGCCATCACCCAGCTCCAGACCCTCGGAGAGCAGGTGGGGGTTCCGGTATATAGCGAGGAAGGAGAGAAAGACCCTGTCAAGGTTGCTCGCAACGCCGTTGCCAAGGCCAAAGCCGAGGGATACGGCATCGTGATAGTGGATACCGCCGGAAGGCTCATCGTGGACAAGGAGCTGATGGACGAGATCTCCACCCTCCACAAAGCCCTGAACCCGAGCGAAACCCTCTTCGTCGTCGATGCGATGACGGGACAGGATGCCGTGGAATCGGCCAAGGCGTTCAACGAGGCCATCGACTACGACGGAGTGGTGCTCAGCAAGATGGACGGCGACACCAGAGGAGGTGCGGCGCTCTCCGTCAGGGCGGTCACCCTCAAGCCTATCAAGTACATCAGCCTCGGCGAGAAGATGGAGGCCCTCGACATATTCTACCCGGCCCGAGTGGCGGACCGCATCCTCGGAATGGGCGACGTGGTCTCCCTCGTGGAGAAGGCGCAGGAGCAGTTCGATGAGAAGCAGGCGCGGGCACTCAAGAAAAAAATCGCCCACAACCAGTTCACCCTCAACGATTTCTACAACCAGCTCAAGCAGGTTCAGAAGATGGGCAACATGAAAGACCTGATGGGGATGCTCCCCGGCATGGACAAGGCCCTCAAGGACGTGGACATTCCGGAGGACGCCTTCAAGTCCACGGAAGCCATCATCCAGTCGATGACCCCTTACGAAAAAGACCATCCGGAGTGCCTCAACGGCTCACGGCGGAACCGTATCGCCAAAGGCTCGGGAACCACTCTCGCGGATGTCAACAAGCTCCTGAAGCAATTCGAGCAGAGCCGCAAGATGATGAAGATGGCGGTCGACGGGACTCTCCAGCAAAAGCTCAGAAACCTCAGAAAATAAGTTTCATATCGGCATCCAAGAGTTTGGATGCCTTTTTTTCGGGCACGAAGCGCCACTCCCCTATCACGGAAGGGTCGCCGATGAGCGCCGGAGTTATTTCTTCGTGCGAGGATATGAATTCATAGACCATGTCCCTGATTTCCGGATATCTGGCTATCACGCGACGCTCCGCCTCCTCCTTACTCAATCCGGCCCCCTTCAGAAGGATGTCCCCGCCGCCGTTGGCACGGTACGAAGTCATCGCCACGTTGTACCAGCCATCCTCGTCGAACGCGGCCCCATCGGCTGTGGAGCTGATTTTCACTCTCTCCCCGAAAGCTTTCGTCACGTCCACGGTATAGACAAGTCCGGCAGCGGAATCGAAGTTGTACGGACGGCTGACAAACGACCACCTCCGGGCCCCCGTCCGCTCATCCGCCCTGTCCGCAATGCGGAGCAGGTGTTCCCTCGGAGTCTGAATCCAGCCATCATAGGAATACTCCAGGTAATTCTTTATCTCGGAGCCTTTCAGCCTAAGCACAAAGAGCTGATTCTCATACGGATAGATGGTAAACATGTCGTTATAGACCACGTCCCCCTCCTTTACCGAGCCGTCGTAGGTCAGAGGGGCGGCGAATGAAATCTGCGCTTCGGGAACCCCTATCTGCACGGTATGCACCAGATTGACATAGTCCGACATCCCCCTGTATGCGTCCCGGGTGCGAAGCTCCATGCTGATATGCCCCACCTTTCTCCCGGTGAACGCCTTGACCTCCTCGTACTCGGAGCAGAACGCCTCCCGCATCCTGCTGTCGGCAGGGCGTCCTTTCATCTTCACCACTTCCCCGCTCACCGTCCTTGACTCTCCGTCGAGACTGATGACGGCATGGCCGACATTGCCGGCCCTCGATCCAGCGTTGAGCAGCACGCAGCCGTCTCTGCGCTCCACACAGGGCCTATGGTCGTGGGCGCAGACAAGCACATCCACTCCCCTCAGGCTATGCAGCAGGTCAAGTCCCTGACTTTCAAGTATCGAGCCGTCTCCGTTGCCGGTACCCGAATGCACCGCCACCACAACGGCATCCGGTTTCTCGGCCGCCCTCACCTCGTCCACGCACTCCTGCACATAAGGGACGAGGGAGACGAAGTCCATCCCCCTCCACACCGGCTCGGAGAGCCAGGCCTTCATATTGGGATTGGTGAAGCCGAGAAGAGCGACCCTCATCCCTCCCCTCGCGAAGATTTTCCAAGCAGGGAAATAAGGCTTCCCGTCCGAGAGCCGAAGCGCATTGCCCCCGAGCCAGGGAATCCCCGCCTGAAGCAGCTCCGAGGCCACCCTGTCATAGACCTTGTGCCCGGTCTCTATGTCGTGATTGCCCACCACTATGGCATCATAGCCCATATACTGCGCAATACGAGGGTAGAGGTGGGGCACATCCGTGCGGACGTAGTTGAAATAATACGCCGCATTGTCCCCCTGCAGGCAGTCACCATCGTCCAGCAGCAGGACGTTCCGCTCTCCCACGGCGGAGCGGAGACTGTCCACATAGCTCTTGACCGACATCAGGCTCGCCTTCTCCCCCTGTCCCGCGACGTATGGACGGTCAAACCAGGCCCCGTGCACGTCACCGGTGGTGACGATGTGAAGAGTCCGCTCCTGCGCACGCAGGGCGGAAGATAAGAAAAGGACGGCCGCAGCCGAAAGTATCAGTTTCAGACAAGGTTTCATAAGACTCATTTTATAAGGCAAATTTAGTATTTTTGCCGCTGCTTATGAAATTCAGGACAGAGATACTCGTCCCGCACTCCGGGATTGAACTGGGACTGGAAGACAGGACGGTCCTGCTCGGCAGCTGTTTCTCCGACAATATCGGAGAGCGCCTTTCCGGAGCCGGATTTGACGTGCTGCGCAACCCTTTCGGCACCCTGTACAACCCCGCCTCGATAGCTTCGGCCGTGCACAGGCTCGACTGCGGGGAGCCGTTCACGGAGCGGGACTGCGTCCCGATGGGCGCCGGAGCCGGACTGGTGTGCAGTTTCGAGCACCACACTTCGTTCGCAAGGGAGAGAGTGCAGGAATTTCTGGACAATGCCAATTCCAGTCTGGAGCAAAGCCGTCAGTTCTGGAACTCCTGCAGCGGAGCCATCATCACCCTCGGCACGGCCTTCGTCTGGAAATCCCGGGAGAGGAACGGGATGGCGGTTTCAAACTGCCTCAAACGCCCCGCGAGGGAGTTCAGTCGGGAGCTGCTCTCCGCGCAGGAATGTGCTTCACTGCTTGGGGGAATCGTCAGCGCGCACCCGGACAAGAAGTTCATATTCACCGTCTCCCCGATAAGGCATCTGTCCGGCGGCGCACACGAGAACACTCTGTCCAAGTCCACCCTCCATCTCGCCGTGGAGCTCGTTCTGGCGCAGTCCGACAACGTCAGCTATTTCCCCGCCTATGAGCTGATGCTGGACGATCTCAGGGACTACCGCTTCTGGGCCAAGGACATGGTTCATCCGTCAGAAGCGGCCGTCGACTATCTATGGGAGAAGTTCATCGGGGCCCACGTAAGGGAGAAAGACCTTGCCGCTCTCAGGGCGAACGAAAAGTCCGGCCTCCGATCCAGACATAAAAAAATACTGGAGAGGGGAGAGGATTAGCGTCTCGTTCTGACAGTTCCGGCCCCTTTGACGGATTTGGTAAGGTTCTTCACCCGCAGCTCCGTCAGATCCACGTCTCCGGCTCCTTTCACCTCGATGTCGGCATTGTCGGCCCGGCCTGCGAAAGTGCAGTCCCCGGCCCCGCTGACGTTCAGCTCAAGATTCTCGCAGTCAAGACCTTCAATATCCACATCCCCCGCCCCGCGCACACGGACGCTCACCTTGGAGGCCCTGATTCCATCGGCTTCCACTTCGGCCGCACCGTTGATGTCGATGAAGAACTCCGGCGCCACTATGCGGCCTTCAAGCTCCACATCCGAGGCACCGTCTACCTTCAGCCCCTCGAGAGTCGGCGCACTGACGGTGAATATCACCGTCTTGAAGTTCTTGAGGACGGGGTTGCGCGGAATGCCGATGTCAAGACAGCCGGTCGAGTCCACCTCGAACGCGAGGGCATCGACAAAATTATCCGGCGCATACACGCTCACGCTCTTCTGCCCGACCTTGAATTTCACATCACAAGGCACGTTCACATTTATGGATTTGAAGTCATCGACTTTGAAGTTCCTGCTGATGAGCCTATCTGACGCCACCAGGACTGCGCCCGACTCGTAGCCTCCGCTTACGCGCACGAACATGCAGGAAGTGCAGGCGGCGCCTGCCACGGCAAGCAGAATGCCCGCTTTTAGAAATCTGTTCATTTTATGTAATCTTTTAGTTGTATTCCGAGAAGCTCCGCCCTGTTCCTGAACGCCGGCAGCTCCTCCTCGATGAATTTGCGGCGCTCGGCCATCTTGATGACATCCACGGCATCGCCCGCGATGAAAAAGCCGATCCCGCGTTGGTTAAAAATCACCCCTTTGGATGAGAGCAGCTCATAAGAACGCGCCACGGTGTTGGGATTGACTCCTATCCTGGCCCCCCATTCCCTGACGGAAGGGATGCGGTCGGAAGCCTTCAGCTCCCCGGAGAGGATGCGCTCGCAGATGTTGTCGGCTATCTGGAGATATATCGGCCTGTTGCTGTCAAATTCCATTTTCAATGCTTTATCGTCTTGATTCTGAAGTAGCAGGCCGCCATGAGGGCGACAATCACCACAGTACAGAGAATATTGGTTATAAGATTGATTCTGAATATCAAACCCTCGAAGCCCAATTCCTCGGAGAGATAGTCCATGTACTCATTTGAGAAAGATGTCTGCCCGAAGACCGCCATAGTGACCGCCATACCGATCAAGCCGGAGAACAGGAAAGCCGCAAGCAGGGTCTTGGCCGCCTTGGACTTCTTGAAGCACAGGGCTCCGAGGACGAATATCAGGATATTGCACAGCCAGGTGACATAGCCGAGAGCGAAGAAATTGACATGGACGTCTCCGGCATCCAGCTCGTTCTTAAGACTGCGGATTTCGGACAACATCAGCCTCCCGGCATAGGCGTCACCGAACACAAGCGTGCAGAGGGTGTCGCCGGCGAAGATGATTACGGAAAGACACAGCGGCAGCACCGCAAAGCATATCAGCATCATCGAAAGCCACTTCTCGAAGCCCGAGGCGGGAAGCAGGAGGTAGTCCGAGCCATAGCCTTTGTCCGTAATACGGCCCCAGATCTTCGCCGGGGCGATCAGCACCGTCACGATGAGGCTGAGATACACGACCATATAGCGCACAAAGTCCGGCATCCGGAGGAATCCGCCGTTTATTGTAAGAGAGAAGACCTCACTCACCACGAAGACTATCATGGGCAGGAGGCACAGCACGAGCATCGACCAGCCGAACCTGTCCCTCAAATTGCGCAGGTCATAGGCGAAGTACTTGCCGAACCTGCCGAACTCAAATATGTCATTCATTTTCGAAAAGCGATTTTATAAGTTCTTTGTTCTTGTGCACGGCGTTGAAGAGCGCCTCGACGTTGACCTTGCTCTCCTCCCCGGTAACGTTGGGATAGACCTGGATAAAGCCGCCCGGCAACTGCTCCGAGTAGAGACTCTCCGGGTGGAGGGCGGTGCCGTAGTCAAAAAAGAGACGGTTTGAGATCCTATCCAGCGTGGCGTTTAGCAGAACGTCCTGACGGTCAAGGATGATAATCGGGTCTATCACGTTCTCAAGGTCCCTTACCTGGTGGGTGGAAATCACTATCGTGGAATCTTCCGGCACATAGCGGAGAATCGCGGACCGGAACTGGGCCTTGGACGGGATGTCGAGGCCGTTGGTAGGCTCATCCATCAGAAGGTACTTCACGCAGCACGCGAGCGCAAAGCAGATATGGGTCTTCTTCAGCTGACCGGCGGACATGGTGTTCATCTTCTGATCTTTGTCAGTCTCGAAGATATCCATTATCTCCCCGAAGCGATCAAGATTGAATTTCGGCCAGAACACCCCGCGCGATTTCGCCCAGTCGCGGGCCTTCTGAGAGAACCCCTCCACCTCGTCCGGAAGATAATAGAGATCCGAGAGCAATGATGGCTCGCGTCTGTAAGGGTCGTGCCCGTCAGTGTCTATCGTTCCGGAGAGGGGCTTTTTCAAGCCGCAGAGCAGAGTGAGAAGAGTAGTCTTGCCCACCCCGTTCTCTCCGAGGAGTCCATAAATCCTGCCTGGCTCAAGATTCAGGGAGATGTTCCTGAGAACCTCCTTCTTGCCGTAACTGAATGCCAGATTCTGTGTTTTTATCATCTTTGTAGTGTATTACTATAATAGTACACTGCAAAGATAATACAAAAAAGCGGAAATGCAACAAAAAAAATAAAAAAGACTGACCCAAAATAATCAGGTCAGTCCGATCAATCAGATTTTTCGTATTATTCTTCCGCCGGCTTGAGCGTCGTATAGACGTTGGTGACATCCTCGTCATCCTCAAGAAGTCCGGTAAGCTTGTCGAGAGTCACTCTCTGCTCCGCCGTCACGTCCTTGAGCTCCACGTTCGGAATCTGCTCGAATCCTCCGGAAATCAGCTCGTAGCCGTTCTCCTCTATATACTTCTGAATCTGTCCGTAAGCCGAATAGTCTCCGTAGATGACCACAACCTTGGTGACGTTTCCGTCCTTGTCTTCCTCCTCCTGCTCGAAGAGTTCGTCCACTCCGCAGTCAATCATCTCCAGCTCCAGGGCCTCGAGATCCATACCCTCGCTTTCCTTGATGCGGAAGGTGCACTTGTGGTCGAACATGAAACTTACCGAACCGGAAGTTCCGAGAGAGCCTCCGCACTTGGTGAAGTAACTGCGCACGTTGGCTACGGTGCGGGTGTTGTTGTCCGTGGCCGCCTCAACTAGGAAAGCGATGCCGTAAGGACCGTATCCCTCATAGACTATCTCCTTGAAATCGCCCTGCTTGCTCTCGGTGGCCTTCTTGATGGCACGCTCGATGTTCTCTTTCGGCATCTGCTCGCTGCGGGCCTCGGCCATGAGGGCGCGGAGGCGCGGGTTGCCGGTCACGTCCGGACCGCCCTGCTTGACGGCGATGGTGATTTCCTTGCCAAGCTTCGTGAAGGTACGGGCCATGTGACCCCACCTTTTCATCTTTCTCTCCTTGCGGAATTCAAACGCTCTTCCCATATTTCTTTATTCGGATACTCTGGCTATATACTTGTTGATTTCATACGCCTCCAGAGACTGAGGATAGTCGTCGCGCACCGTATTGTAGCATTCGAGAGCTCCGGCCTTGTCACCGAGGGCCTCGAGCGCGAGACCTTCCTTGACGAGGTAGGCGGCGGCGAAGACGTTGTCAGCCTTGGCTACGGCAGCCTTGTAGGAGGAGACCGCCTCGGCGTATTTGCCGAGTCCCACGTAGGCGTCACCCTCGCAGGCCTTGGCACGGGCGGCAAGAATCGGCTCCGACCCCTTGTATTTCTTGAGATAAGAGAGCGCCGAGTCGTAGTTGCCCAGCTGAAGCTCGCACACTCCGGCATAGAAAGGCATAGCCTTGCCGGCCTTCGAACCATAATTCTTGATGATGTCGGCAAATCCGAGATTGTTGCCGTCCCCGTTGAGGGCAAGTTCATACTCGCCGTTGCGGAAACTGGTCTCGGCAGGGAAAGCCTGCTCCATCGCCTCCGCGCACTGCTTCTGGTAAACGAACTTGTTCCACGCAAGAGCTCCGAGGAAAATCACGATGACCGCAATCACCACTCCCCAGATCGCCTTTTTGTTGTTGTTGTAAAACTGCTCGGTAGAAGAGACGGACTTTTCAATATTTGCTTCAAGCGCCGCACCCTTGTCATTTACGTTGTTGTTGGCCATATCTAAATTTGTTCAATTATCAAGTCTTGACATTTCAGCCCGCGAAGTTATGAAAAATCCTGAATGGAAACAAATAAATCATTAACTTTGCACTTATGCCTACTCTGGACAAGATTGTCATACAGGATTTCCGCAACATCGCCCTGCAGGAAATCGGCTTCTCCCCCAACGTCAACTGCATCAGCGGCGGCAACGGCGAGGGCAAGACCAATCTGCTCGACGCGATATGGTATCTTTCGATGACCAAGAGCGCCTTCGCCGCCTCGGACAAGTTCAACTTCCGCCACGGCTGCTCCGCCTTCGCCATTTCCGGAGTCTATACGATGCCTCAGGGGCTCAATTCCCGCTTCAGCATCCGGGTGGAGGACGGCACTCAGAAGAAGATGCGCCGCGACGACAAGCCTTACGGGAGGATATCGGAGCACATCGGGGTCCTGCCAATAGTGATGGTCTCCCCGGCCGACATCTCCCTTGTCAGCGAGTCCGGGGACGAGAGGCGCCGCTTCATCAACTCGGTTCTCTCCCAGATGGACAGGGAATACCTCTGCTCCCTGCAGCAGTACAACCACCTGCTTCTCCAGCGCAACCGCCTGCTCAAGGACGGGGTGGCCGACGAGGCCCTGCTGGACACTTTCGACGAGAGGCTCTCCGCCCTCTCCGCCCCCATATCGGAACGCCGGGCAGAGTTCTGCCGCGACCTCGTGCCGGTGGTGCGCAAATACTACGCTCAGATTTCCTCGGAGCGGGAGGACGTGTCCATCGAGTACCGCTCCGACCTGCAGGAGGCTCCGCTGAAGGACATTCTGAAGGCTCGCCGCGAAAGGGACCGCCTGCTGCGCTTCACCTCGGCGGGGATACAGAGAGACGAGTTTATCTTCACGATGGACTCCCACCCCATCCGCCGCTGCGGCTCCCAGGGGCAGCAGAAATCATTTATAGTATCCCTGAAATTCGCCCAGTACGAGCTGATGCGGAAGTCCTGCCGCACGGAGCCGATAATGCTGCTGGACGACCTCTTCGACAAGCTGGATCCGTCCCGCGTCGGCAATCTGCTCGGACTGGTGTCAGACAGGGGTTTCGGTCAGATTTTCATCACCGACTCCGACAAGGTGAGGACAAGGGGAATCATCGACGCCGTCACCTCGGACAGGGCGTACGTCAAGGCGGAGGGGGGCGTCTTCACGAGAAGCGATGAATAAGTCCGACTACAAGCTCCGCCGCCAGAGCCCGACGGCCTTCTCCGAACTGATCAGGCTGTACCTCAAGAACAGCCCTCTCAGGGACCAGTTCAACTCTCATCTCGTATTCTCCGCCTGGGACAGCGCTTCCGGCGCGGGGCCCTGCACCGTCAAGAAATTCTTCCGCTCCGGCTCCCTCTACGTCACCGTCAGCTCGTCCGTAGTCCGCAGCCAGCTGCTCTTCCAGAAAACCGCGCTCATCGAGAGGATGAACGCTCTTCTGTCGGACAATGAGTTCTTCTGCGGCCGGGAGGGGGAGAAATACGTCAAAAATCTGATCATCAAGTAATGAAAATCATCATAGACAACGCGATACCTTTTACGGAGGGGGTCTTCGAGCCCTACGCCGAAGTCCGATATATGGACGGACCGCTCATCACCCACACAGATGTCGAGGATGCCGACGCGCTGATCATCCGCACGAGGACAAGGTGCGATGAGGGCCTGCTCAAAGACACGTCCGTCAAGATGATAGCCACCACGACGGTGGGCACGGACAACATCGACGTCGACTACTGCCGCCGCAACGGGATTTTTTTCAAGAACGCGAGCGGGTGCAACGCAGGAGCCGTCGCAAACTACGTGTTCTCTGCCCTTTACGGCTCGGCGGCACGCAGGAGCATCAATCTTGACGGGGCCACCATCGGCATCATCGGGATGGGAAGCATCGGACAGAGGGTGGAGTCGATGGGGAGGGCCCTCGGATTCAAGATCCTCAGATGCGACCCGCAGAAGGCCGAAGTGGAATGGTACACCCAGTTCTGCTCTCTGGACGAACTCCTCGAGAACTCCGACATCGTCACCCTGCACGTGCCGCTCAACGAATTCACGAAAGGCATGGCCGGAGCGGACTTCTTCGCCAAGATGAAACCGGGGGCTTTTTTCATCAACACCTCCCAGGGGGACATAGTGGACGAGGAGGCGCTGCTCCTCGCGCTTCCGCATCTGGGCCCGGTGGCCATCGATGTATGGAGTCACGAGCCGTGGATCAACATCCGCCTTATGGAAAACGTGGACATAGCCACCCCGCACATAGCGGGCTACTCCCTGCAGGGCAAGCAGATCGGCACCTCGATGGCCGTCCGTTCCACCGCGCGCTTCCTCGGCCTGAGCGACCTCTACGAGTTCTTCCCGCACACCGACATAATGGAATACCAGGCCGTCAAACTCAACGTGCTGGACAAATCTCAGGGCCAGATCGCCGCTATGATTCAATATAACTATCCCATCTTCACCGACGACTTCATGTTCCGGCTGAATCCGACCAAATTCGTGGAGCTCCGGACGAACTACAGCTACAGACGAGAATTTTACCTCTAATCAATAACACATTTATGGACAAGACCAGAATTGATGCTCAAATCGAGCGCTTCAGCAAGGGCTTCCCTTGGCTGGACATCATCGCGCCCGCGACCCCTTCCAGGGGAATCGAGGTGCTGGATGAGAAAACCGCGCAAGAAGCGGCCGCCTATGCAGATACGGCGCAGACTGACGGCAGGTGCAAGTTCGTGCCGGCTTCCGGGGCTGCGTCCCGGATGTTCAAGGACATTTTCGCCGGGATGGACAAGGCCAACGACGCCGTGAGACTCCTGTGCGAAAATCTCGAAAAATTCGCATTCTACAGAGAGGAAGTGTTCGGAAGCGCCCCGTTCGACACGTCCCAGACCGCCCGCAGGCTGCTCACGGAAGAAGGGCTGAACTACGGCAGCAAGCCGAAAGGGGTGCTCAAATTCCACCGCTACCCGGATGAAGTCCGCACCGCCTTCGCGGAGCATCTCGTTGAGGGACAGGCCTATATGCGCAACCAGGACGGCAGCGTCAACCTCTGCGTGACGATTACCCCGGAGCACGAAGGGCTGTTCAGGGAGGTTCTCGATGAGATCCGGCCCGACTACGAGAAACGCTACGGGGTCAAGTACAACGTCAGCTTCACCTATCAGGACAAGAACACTGACACCATAGCCGTGGACATGGACAACCGCCCGTTCCTCAAGGATGACGGCGCCATCCTCACCCGCCCCGCCGGGCACGGAGCCCTGATCCACAATCTCAACGATCTGAAGGCCGAGCTTGTCTCCATCAAGAACATAGACAACGTGTGCGTGGAGAAGATGCAGCCCCTCACCTGGCACTGGAAAAAGGTCCTCATGGGCAGGGCCCTGCAGCTTCGCGACACCATCCGGGGCTATATCTTCGCGCTGGACCAGATGACCCAGGTGCGCAAGGAGATGTCTGACCTGGCCTTCATCCCGGGACGCATCATGAATCAGGACGACCCTTTCGCCACTCCTGAATGTCAGCAGCTCTGCAACGAGATAGAGACCTTCCTGCACGACACCCTCTGCATCACCATCCCGGAGCCGAAGGACTGCCGCGACAGAGCGGAGCGGCTCCGCGCCAAGCTCGACCGCCCTATAAGGGTCTGCGGAATGGTGCGCAATCAGGGAGAGCCGGGAGGCGGCCCTTTCATCATCCGCGACAGGGACGGGTCAAGCTCACTCCAGATTCTCGAGGCGGCCCAGATCAAGCCGGATGACCCGCGCTCGAAGGAACTGCTGCAAGGCGCCACCCACTTCAACCCGGTGGACATCGTCTGCTGTCTGGAGGACTTCGAAGGCAAGCACTTCGACCTCACGAAGTACGTGGACGAGGAGACCGGGCTCATCAGCCGCAAAAGCTGGCAGGGACGCGAGCTCAAGGCTCTCGAACTCCCGGGACTGTGGAACGGCTCGATGTCGGACTGGAACACCCTCTTCGTCGAGGTTCCGCTTGAGACCTTCAATCCGGTGAAGACGGTTCTGGACCTGCTCAGGCCGGCCCACAGACAACAATAAATAAATAAAAAAATATAAGTATCTTTGCGCCCGCGAGCTCCGAGGAGTTCGCGGCGTTTTTTTGAAAAAGTTTCAGTATGAGCATACAGGAAGAAAAAATCGCGGAGCTCGTCGGAAGACGCGCCTCCGCCGCTCTGGGAGGAGGGGCCAAGCGCATTGACGCGCAGCACGCCAAAGGCAAGCTTACGGCGAGGGAGAGACTCGCAAAACTTCTTGACCCGGGCAGTTTCGAGGAGTTCGACATGTTCGTGCACCATCGCTGCACGGATTTCGGCATGGCCGCCTCACATTCGGACGGCGACGGAGTCGTGACGGGACAGGGCACGATAGACGGGAGGCTCGTCTTCGTATTCGCCCAGGACTTCACCGTCAACGGAGGCTCCCTCTCCAAGACGATGTCGGAGAAGATCTGCAAGGTGATGGATATGGCCGTCAAGGTCGGAGCTCCGGTCATCGGCCTCAACGACTCGGGCGGGGCCCGCATCCAGGAGGGCATCGACGCGCTCGCCGGCTATGGGGAGATCTTCGAAAGGAACATCCTCGCGAGCGGAGTGGTACCGCAGATCAGCGGCATCTTCGGCCCCTGCGCCGGCGGAGCGGTTTACTCCCCGGCCCTCACGGATTTCACCCTCATGGTGGAGAACAGCTCCTACATGTTCCTCACGGGCCCCTCGGTCGTGAAATCGGTGACCGGAGAGACGGTCGATCAGGAGCAGCTCGGAGGCGCGAGCGTACATGCCTCCAAGTCCGGAGTGGCGCAGCTGTGCGCCGCGTCCGAAGATGAAGGAATAGCGTACATCCGCCGCCTGCTCTCGTTCATCCCGCAGAACAATATGGAGAAGGCTCCGCTGCGCCCCACTTCCGACATTGCCGGGAGAGTGGACGACGCTCTCAACAGCATAATTCCGGACAGTCCCAACAAGGCCTACGACATGTACGGGGTCATCGGCGGCATCGTCGATGACGGGGACTTCTTCGAGATTCACAGGGACTTCGCCAAGAACATCATAACCGGCTTCGCCCACATGGGAGGCAGGAGCGTCGGCATCGTGGCCAATCAGCCGCGCGTGCTCGCCGGAGTGCTCGACATCAACGCTTCCCGCAAGGCGGCCAGGTTCGTGCGCTTCTGCGACGCCTTCAACATCCCGCTCGTGACTCTGGTGGACGTGCCGGGCTTCCTCTGCGGCACGCAGCAGGAGTACGGAGCCATCATCACCAACGGGGCCAAGCTCCTCTACGCCTACGGGGAGGCCACCGTGCCGAAGGTCACCGTCACCCTGCGCAAGAGCTACGGCGGCGCGCATATCGTGATGAGCTGCAAGCAGCTGCGCGGAGACATCAACTACGCCTGGCCGACTGCCAACTATGCCGTCATGGGTGCCGAAGGAGCCGTGGGCATCATCTACGGCAAGGAAATCAAGGCCGAGACCGACCCGCAGAAGCAGGCCAATCTGATCGAAGCGAAAAAGAAAGAATACAACGACCTCTTCTGCAACCCTTACCAGGCGGCGCAGAAAGGATATATCGAGGACGTGATTGAGCCGCGCAACACCAGATTCCGCGTAATCCGCGCACTGGAGCTGCTCGATGGCAAGCGTCAGGAAATGCCAGCCAAGAAACATGACAACCTCCCTCTTTAGTCTCCTCACGGCAGGTGCCGAAAGGATGGCGCAGACCGATCCGCACGGATGGACGCTCACCCTCATCAGCGTGAGCGTGGTGTTCTCCGCACTGATCATCCTCTATTTCGTCTATAGCCTCTCCGGCGACATCTTCTCCGGAAAACTGAATTTCAAACGCAAGCCGAAGGCCTCCGCAGGCTCCCCGGACGAAGAGGTGGCCGCGGCCATAGCCCTCGCACTCCGGAGCGAATGCGGCTCGGACGAGCAGATAGCGGCGCTCTCAGCCCTCTGCCTCTATCTGGGAGACAGCGTCCACGACAGCGAGAGCGGCGTGATAACAATCAGACGCGAAGGCGTCTCCCCATGGAACGGGGCACAGTTCAACTTCAGAAAACAAGTCAGAAAATGAAAGAATACAAATTCAAAATCAACGGCAAAGAATACAATGTAGCCGTAAACGGCGTGGAAGGCGACAAAGCCAGCGTCACGGTCAATGGTGTCTCCTACGATGTAGAGTTGGAGAACGGAGTCCCGGCAGCGGCAGCTCCGGTGCAGACAGTCTCCCCGGCAGCGGTTTCCGCCCCTCAGGCGGCAGCTCCCGCCGCCCCTGCCCCTGCGGAGAAGGGCGCGGGCAAGGACATCGTCTCCCCGCTTCCGGGCGTAATCATCAGCGTGGACGTCAAGGAAGGACAGGCGGTCAAGCGCGGGCAGAAAGTCGCCGTGATAGAAGCCATGAAGATGGAGAACGAGATTCTCGCCGAATGCGACGGCACCGTCACGGCCATCCACGTCTCCAAGGGGGATTCCGTGCTCGAAGACGCCAAGATCGTCACGATAGGCTAGGCTGATGGAAACTATCATTGAAAGCCTGCAGCAGTTCTGGCAGTTCACCGGCTTCGCCAACTGCACCTGGCAGCATCTCGTGATGATTCTGATAGGCATCATTTTCATCACGCTCGGAGTAGTCAAGAAATGGGAGCCGCTGCTGCTCGTCCCGATAGGCTTCGGTATGATTGTCGGCAACATCCCGGTGTTCCCGGGCCTGCAGGTCAGCCTCTACGAACAAGGTTCTGTTCTCAATATCCTCTACCAGGGTGTGCGCCAGGGCTGGTACCCGCCGCTGATATTCCTCGGAATCGGGGCGATGACGGATTTCTCGGCTCTGATTTCCCAGCCGAAGCTGATATTGATCGGAGCGGCCGCACAGATGGGCATCTTCGGAGCCTACCTGCTCGCCCTCTCCATGGGCTTCGCGCCCAACGAGGCGGGAGCGATAGGCATAATCGGCGGCGCAGACGGCCCTACAGCCATATTCCTCAGCTCCAAGCTCGCTCCGGAACTGATGGGGGCCATCGCGGTGTCGGCCTATTCCTACATGGCCCTCGTGCCCGTGATACAGAAGCCTATCATGCTGCTGCTGACAAGCAAGAAGGAACGCCTCATCAGGATGAACAAACCGCGCGTCGTGAGCCAGAAGGAGAAGATCATCTTCCCTATCGCGGGCTTCATCTGCACGGCCTTCATCGTGCCGTCTGGACTTCCGCTTCTGGGCATGCTCTTCTTCGGCAACCTGCTCAAGGAGAGCGGGGTCACCAAGAGGCTCGCCACCACCGCCGGAGGTCCGCTCATCGACGTTGTGACCACCCTCATCGGACTCACCGTGGGGGCGTCCACCCAGGCAGACGTGTTCCTCACCTCCACCTCCGTCAAGATTTTCTTCCTCGGACTCATCTCCTTCGTGATCGCGACCACCTTCGGAGTGCTCTTCGCCAAGTTCATGAACCTCTTCCTGCCCGAGGGCAAGAAGGTCAACCCTCTGATAGGCAACGCCGGAGTGTCCGCAGTGCCGGATTCGGCAAGAGTATCTGAGATCGTGGGCCTCGAAGCCGACCCGTCCAACCACCTGCTGACCCACGCGATGGCCCCCAACGTGGCCGGGGTGATCGGTTCCGCGGTGGCCGCCGGCATCCTGCTCGGATTCCTCGGATAATCATCCGCCAAGCATAAGAAGCTGCAGCTTCTAAAAAGCCAAACCCTTGCGTTTGGCTTTTTTTTTATATATTTTTGTCTCTTGCCGGCCTTTGGCTGACAAGAGATTGATAACAATAAACTAATGACAAAAATATGCCCAACAAACTACAGGAACTGACCGACAAGCTCTACAACGAGGGGCTGTCGAAAGGCAGGGAAGAGGGTGAAATCCTCCTGGCCAAGGCGCGCAAGGAAGCCGAAGAGATTCTATCCAAGGCCAAGGCCGAGGCCTCCGCGATAGTGGATACGGCCCGGAAGGATGCCGCCTCCATCAAGGCCAAGGCCGAATCCGACGTCAAGATGGCCGCTTCCCAGAGCCTTCAGACCGCCAAGAAGAGCATCGAGGAGGTTCTCCTCGGCTCCCTTGTCGCGGACAAGGTCGGGGAAGTCCTCTCCGACCCGGAATTCATCAAGAAGATAATCGTGGCCGTCTCAGAGAAGTTCAACGCCGGGCAGAGTTGCGAACTCTCCCTCGTGCTCCCCTCCTCCCTCCAGGCGGAAACAGAGCCGTGGGTCAAAGGCGGCCTGCAGAAAGAGCTCGGCAAGGGAGTACAGGCCAGCTTCTCTAAAAAACTCTCCGGCGGCTTCACCATCGGCCCCAAGGAAGGCGGCTGGTTTGTGAGCATGAGCGACGAAACTTTCCGCGAACTCATCTCCGAATATCTCCGTCCGGCCACAAGAAAGCTTCTCTTCGGACAGGATGAATAATTACGAATACGTCATTGCGGGTCTTCCCCTCCTGCAAAGTTCTTCGACCAAGGGCCGGCACGCAGACGCCGCCGCCCTCATCGACGAGATTCGCAGCCAGCTTTCGGGGAAGGACAATTCTCTGCTGGACTTCTTCCTCTCCGGCTACGATGAGGACAGTCTGGGAGCCGACTTCTACAAGGCCGCCCTCAGCCATCGCAACAGCTTCATCAGGGAGTTTTTCGCCTACGACCTTCTGGTGCGCAACACCAAGGTCGAATGGATCAACTCCACGGTGGGCCGTCCCGAGGGGACCGATGTCATCGGAATCGACGACGGGCAGGAAGACGGGGAGACACTCAGGCAGGAGGTGCGCTCCGTGCTTGACTGCGGGGAGATACTCCGCAGGGAGAGGGGCCTGGACGAACTGATGTGGCGCAAGGCGGACGAGCTGACCCTCTGGTCGCTCTTCGATGTGGACGTGATTCTCGCGTTCATCGCCAAGCTCAAGATCGTGCAGAGATGGGAGAGGCTCGACCCCGAGACCGGGCAGGAATATTTCCGCAAGCTCGTACAGGAAATCAGAGCCACATACGACAACAAAAAAAACACACAGATACAATGAAGACAACAGGAAAGGTGACGGGCATCGTTTCAAACCTCGTGACCGTGGCCGTGGACGGGCCTGTGGCGGAGAACGAACTCTGCCATATCGACCTTGACGGGACACAGCTCCTTGCCGAAGTCATCAAGGTCAACGCGGACAAGGCGTCCGTTCAGGTCTTCGAGAGCACCCGAGGCCTGAAGAACGGCGACAAGGTCGAATTCCTCGGCAAGATGCTCGAGGCGACCCTCGGCCCGGGACTTCTGTCGAGCGTCTATGACGGACTGCAGAACAACCTCGCCACCATGACGGACGTTTTCCTCAAGAGAGGAGAATACACGGATCCGCTGGACCGGAAGAAACTTTGGGATTTCACCCCGATTGCCAAAAAGGGCGACAAGGTCGCAGCCGCCGACTGGCTGGGAGAAGTCATGGAAGGATGGCTGCCTCACAAGATAATGGTGCCGTTCAGTTTCGAAGGCGAATATACGGTCAAGTCGGTAGCTCCGGCCGGACAGTACAGAGTTGACGAGGTGATCGCCACCCTCAGCGGACCGGACGGGGACACTGACGTGACGATGACGCAGAAATGGCCTGTCAAGGTCGCTGTCAAGGCGTATCGCGAGAAGCCGCGCCCGGAAAAGATTATGGAGACCGGAGTCCGCGTGATTGACAGTTTCGACCCCATCGCCGAAGGCGGCACGGGCTTCATCCCCGGGCCGTTCGGCTGCGGCAAGACGGTGCTCCAGCATGCCATCGCCAAGCAGGGCGAGGCCGACGTGATTGTGATGGCCGCCTGCGGAGAGCGTGCCAACGAGGTCGTGGAGATATTCACCGAGTTCCCACAGCTCGTCGATCCGCATACGGGGCGCAAGCTCATGGAACGCACCACCATCATCTGCAACACCTCCAACATGCCTGTGGCGGCCCGCGAGGCCTCGGTTTATACCGCCATGACCATCTGCGAATACTACCGTGCGATGGGCCTGCGCTGCCTGCTGCTCGCCGACTCCACCTCCCGCTGGGCGCAGGCCCTCAGGGAGATGTCCAACCGTATGGAGGAGCTTCCGGGCGCTGACGCGTTCCCGGTTGACCTTTCGGCCATCATCTCCAACTTCTACGCCCGCGCCGGAATGGTGCGTCTGGGCAACGGAAAGACCGGAGCCATCACTTTCATCGGCACCGTCTCCCCTGCCGGAGGCAACCTCAAGGAGCCTGTGACCGAATCCACCAAGAAGGCCGCCCGCTGCTTCTACGCCCTCGAGCAGAGCCGCGCCGACCAGAAACGCTACCCGGCCGTCAACCCTATAGAGTCCTATTCCAAATATCTGGAATATCCGGAAATCATTTCCTATCTCGACTCCAAGATTGAGAAAGGATGGGTTGACAAGATACTCAAAGCCAAGAACATAGTTCGCCGCGGCAAGGAAATGGCCGACCAGATCAACATCCTCGGAGACGACGGCGTTCCTATGAGCTACCACGAGTCCTTCTGGAAATCGGAGCTCATCGACTTCGCCTTCCTGCAGCAGGACGCCTTCGACCCGATCGACGCCGTGTCATCCATGGAAAGGCAGAAATATATGCTGGATCTCATCCTCGGCATCTGCGAGCGGACTTTCGACTTCGATGATTTCGAGTCATGCCGCAACTTCTTCAAGGAGGCCATCAACATCCTCAAGCAGATGAACTACTCGGAGTTCCGGGGCGACAAGTTCAAAGAATATCAGCAGCAGTTGAACAAACTTCTCTCATAAAATGGCAGTCAAAGCATATCAACGCACATACACGCGCCTGAGCGCGATTACAAAGGCCACGGTGTCACTCAAGGCCGACGGAGTCGGCAACGATGAACTGGCCACGGTGGACGGCAGGCTGGCGCAGGTGGTCAAGACCAAGGGGGACACCGTCACACTGCAGGTATTCTCCGGGACGGAGGGCATCCCTACGGATGCAGAAGTCTCGTTCCTCGGAGCCCCTCCGACCCTGAAGGTCAGCGACCATCTCGCCGGACGCTTCTTCAACGCCTACGGCAAGCCTCTCGACGGAGGCCCGGAAGTCGAAGGCGAGGTGCGCGAGATCGGCGGCCCGTCCGTCAACCCGTACCGCCGCCGCCAGCCTTCGGAGATTATCCCTACGGGCATCGCCGGCATCGACCTCAACAACACCCTCGTCTCCGGACAGAAGATTCCGTTCTTCGCCGACCCGGACCAGCCATACAACAAGGTGATGGCTGAGGTGGCCATGAGGGCCGACGTGGACAAGATCATCCTCGGAGGAATGGGTCTGTCCAACGACGACTACCTCTTCTTCCGCCACGAGTTCGAAGCGGCCGGAGCCCTCGAGAGGATCGTGTCCTTCGTCAACACCACCGAAGACCCGCCTGTGGAGCGCCTGCTCATCCCCGACATGGCTCTTGCGGCGGCGGAGTACTTCGCCGTTGACAAGAACGAGAAGGTACTGGTGCTTCTGACGGACATGACGCTCTATGCCGACGCCCTGTCCATCGTGTCCAACCGTATGGACCAGATTCCGTCCAAGGATTCAATGCCGGGTTCGCTCTACTCCGACCTCGCCAAGATATACGAGAAAGCCGTGCAGCTCCCGTCCGGCGGTTCCATCACCATCATCGCGGTGACCACCCTCAACGACGGGGACATCACCCACGCCATCCCGGACAACACCGGATACATCACGGAAGGCCAGCTCTTCCTGCGCGCCGACTCCGACTCGGGCAAGGTCATCGTGGATCCGTTCCGTTCGCTGAGCCGTCTCAAGCAGCACGTCCAGGGCAAGAAGACCCGCGAGGACCACTCCCAGGTGATGAATGCCGGAGTGAGGCTCTATGCCGATGCCCAGAACGCCAAGACCAAGCTCGAGAACGGTTTCGACCTCTCCGACTACGACCTCAGGTGTCTGGACTACGCCAAGGAGTACGCCACCCGTCTGCTGTCCATCGACGTCAACATCAGCGTGGAGCAGATGCTTGACACGGCCTGGGAGATTTTCGCCAAATATTTCTCCCCGTCGGAGACGGGCATACGGCAGTCATTGATAGACAAATACTGGAAGAAATAAGATATTGTGGCCATTAAATTCCAATACAACAAGACCTCTCTGACGAATCTGGGCAAGCAGCTCAAGGTACGCCAGAACGCTCTGCCGACCCTCAAGAACAAGGAGTCCGCGCTGCGCACCGCAGTGCAGGCCGCCAAGAACGAGTCGCGCAGGCTTGAGGTGGAACTTGAAAGGTCGCTCTCCGGCTACAAGGACATCGCGGCCCTGTGGAACGAGTTTGAGCCGGGCCTGATACGCATCACGGACGTGGATCTGCGCACCGTCAAGGTTGCGGGGGTCAAGACTCCGCAGCTGGACAAGATCCACTACGAGATCCGCCCGTTCAACGCCTTCGTCAAGCCGGCATGGTTCGCGGACGGCATAAGGATTCTCCAGGACCTGACACGCATCGGCATAGAGTCCGAAGTCTTCGAGCAGAAGAGACAGATTCTCGAGTTCAACCGCAAGAAGACCACCCAGAAAGTCAACCTGTATGAGAAGGTGCAGATTCCGGGATACCGGGAAGCCATCCGCAAGATAAAGCGATTCCTGGAGGATGAGGAGAACCTTTCCAAGGCCGCATCCAAGATAGTCAAGACACGTCACGAAGAAGAAGAGAAGGAGGCAGAACAATGATCAGCTCAATGACCAAATACTCTTTCATTCTCCTCAGCGGGGAGAAGGAGGGATTTCTGGACAGGCTTCAGGAACTGGGCGTGGTGGACATCAGTCGCTCGCAGAAACCGGTGGACGAGGTTTCAAGGCGCATAGTCGCCGATATAGATGAGACCAAGTCTCTGATAAAGAGCATCAACGCCGGCTCCGACAGCCACCTTGCGGAGCTCGAAAGCGACAGGCTCGCGCTCGCCCGCAAGCTTGACGAGGTCAGCGTCTGGGGGGACTATGACCGGGAGAAGCTCTCCGAGTTCGGAGTGAAGTTCTACCGCGTCCCCAAGAAGCAGTTCGATCCGCAGTGGGAGCAGAAGTACGCCATCCAGACAGTGGCGGAGAGAAGCGGCAGCGTCTGGTTCGTCACGGTGGGAGACAACAGCGGTTTCCCGCTCAAGGAGCTCCCCTCTCCGGAGAAGACCGAGGCGGAGATTCGCTACGACCTCGAGAGGCTCGACGCCAGGATAGAGAACTACCGCTCGGAACTTGAGAAACGCAAGACTGAAATCCCTTCGCTTGAAGAGAAGGTTCATAAGCTCTATGCGGACCTGAGCCTCTATCTTGCGGGAATTACCGGCAAGAGCGCCGCGGAGGACAGTCTGGTGGTGTTCGAGGGCTTCGCCCCGGTTGAGAACGACGCCAAACTGAAGGAGGCTTTCGACCGGATGGACATCTACTGGGAGGCCGGGAAGGCCACCGCCGCCGACAATCCGCCCATCAAGCTCAAGAACAATTGGTTCGTGCGCCAGTTCGAGCCGCTTACGGAAATGTATGGAATGCCTGTCTATGACGAATTCGACCCGACGGTGTTCCTGAGCATATTCTTCCTGCTCTTCTTCTCCATGTGTATGGGTGACATGGGCTACGGCCTGCTGCTGATACTCATAGGCTTCGCCCTCAAGGGCAAAGAGGGGGGACTTGGCAGGATGTGGAGCCTGATAGTCACGCTCGGCGTCGGCACGGTGGGTGTCGGCTTCGTGATGGGCGGACTTTTCGGTGTCAGCCTGCCCGACCAGAGCTGGGTGCCGCAGTGGATGAAGAAATGCATGATCACCGGCGACATCAGCTTCGGCGGCAACGCCTATTCCAAGCAGATGGCGCTCTCCCTTGTGATCGGTGTCGTCCACATCTGTCTTGCCATGATGACCAAAGCCGTCTGGGCAGTCAGGCGCGGGGGCCTAAAGAACAGCCTCGGGACTCTCGGATGGACACTTCTCGTGGTCGGCGGAGTGGCCGGCATCACCTTCGGGGCCGCCGGCATCCTCCCGGAGACGGCGATGAAGTTCACCCTGATAGGCATAGCCGCGGTCTCGGCTCTCGGGATATTCATCTTCAACAGCTGGGGAAGAAATCCTCTTCTCAACATAGGCAGCGGCCTTTGGGACACATACAGCATGGCTTCCGGCCTGATGAGCGACGTGCTCAGCTACGTGAGGCTCTATGCTCTCGGGCTCTCCGGAGGCATGCTTGCGCAGACGTTCAACCTGCTTGCCGGGATGGTCAAGGGTTCGGATCCTACCTGGCAGTGGGTTCCGTTCATACTCATACTCCTGCTGGGCCACAGCCTGAACCTTGCGATGAGCTGCCTGGGAGCCTTCGTACACCCGCTGCGACTCAACTTCGTGGAATTCTTCAAGAACTCGGGTTATGAAGGAATGGGAACAGCCTACAATCCAATCAGAAAGTAAATAAAACAAATTAAAACACAAACAATTATGCTTAACACAATTCTTGGTTACGTCGGCCTCGGACTTATGTTCTGTCTGGCCTGTATCGGATCCGCCTACGGCACGACCATCGCCGGCAACGCCGCTGAAGGAGCGTTGAAGAAAATGCCGGAGAAATCATCAGCCTACATGATCCTCTCCGCCATCCCGGCCACCCAGGGTCTGTACGGCTTCCTCGCCTTCGTGCTCTGGCTCGGCAAGGACTTCGCCGGCAACGGACTGCTCTATTTCAGCGTCGGCATCAGCGTCGGTGTCGTATGTCTGGTCTCCGGCATCCGTCAGGGACAGGTCTGCGCCAACGGTATCGTGGGAATCAGCCAGGGACACAACGTGATGACACAGACGATGATTTACGCCGCTCTCCCGGAGTTCTACGCCATCCTCGCCCTCATCGCATCCATCCTTATCGGATAAGTCGCGACGACATAGCGAAAAAAGCTCCGTTTGCAGAAAACTGCAAGCGGAGTTTTTGTCTTTTTAAAGGAATGCCCTCAGGCGATTTTCATGACGGCGGCGTCAAATGGGCCGACTTCACCAAGCTCTACCGACGTGCAGCTGCATACCGGGGCGAGTTCGGACGGGATCACGAGCCGTAGCCCCTTCAGCGAAACGTCGGAGAAGTTACAGAACACAATCCACGCCTCGTCCGAATCATAGCGCATGAAAACGAAATGCCTGTCGGCATCAAAACCCGGGGAAGCGTAGTTGCAATAGCACAGGTCCCAGTTTTTGCCGCAGCGAAATACCGGGCGTGCGGCATAGCCGAGCATCTGACGGTACTTCGCAAAGATGGCGGACTCCTTTTCGGACAGCTCCCCGTTCCGGTGCACTGCATCATAAAGATGCCCTATGGCGACAGGGCTCGTGATATCGAAGATGGAAGTTCTTCCGTTGTCGCTCTCCGCGGCATCCTCCCCCGCTTCCTGCCCGAAATACAGCATGAAGGAGGCGTCATTGAAAAGCAGCGACACCGCAAGAGCGGCATAAGAGCGGGCCGGGTCCCCAAGGAAGAAAGGAGACGCAAGCCTCTGTTCATCGTGATTTTCAAGGAAATTCAGCATCCTGCCCTGAAGCTCCCCAAGGGACTGCCAGTTCCAGGTGATGGAGCGGGCGCTCTGCCTGCCCTCGCATATCTCCCTCAGGCTGTCATACAGCCCGGACTTGTCGTAAAGCAGGTCAAAGCCGACTTCCTCTATGTACTTCCTGTAATTCTGCCTTCCGTACACCTCGGCCACGAAAAGAGTCTGCGGGAACTCCCGCCTGATGGCGGAAATGAGCTCGCCGAGAGCGTCCGGGGGGACAAGCTCGGCCATATCGCAGCGGAATCCGTCAACGCCCTTCCTTATCCAGAAGCGCAGTATGTCCAGCATCTCCGAGCGTGTCGCAGGAGAAGACCAGTCATTCTTCAGAGTGTCCGTCCAGTCGGCGTCACAATAATCATAGTGCACTATCGGCCCCTCGTAATCCTTGGCCACATGGTTGGGTACATAGTCCATCAGCAGCTTCAGTCCTGCGGTGTGAACCCTCCCCACCAGGGCGGCGAACTCCTCCATCCTGCGTTCCGGACAGTCGGCCAGATACGGGTTCACGTCCTTCCAGTCGCTGACGGAGTAGGGGCAGCCGGGGTTTCCCTTAACGAAAGGCTTGCCACTGGCATGCCGGGGGATGCCGGTAAGCCAGAGATAATCTGTGCCGAGAGATTTGACATATTGCAGCGAAACCTCATCCCAAGAGGAGAAGCCGCATTTGCCCCACAAACGGGCGAGAGCTTGATAAATAATGATTTTCATCGCATTAGAAAGGATATCCGACACCGAAATGAACGGCAAAACCGTCATCCTGCAACCACTTTGAAGGCCCCAGCCAGCGGCTTCCCGCATCCCGGGAAGGATCGTGCAGCTTGAAACCCATATCCACGCGCAGCAGGATAAAGTCCATATTGACCCTCAGCCCGAGCCCCCAGTCGGCGGCAAGGCTCTCCGGACGCAGCTCCTCGATGTCCTCGTGCTGCCAGACGTTCCCCGCCTCGGCGAAGAGAGCCCCCTCAAGTTTCCAGAGCATCTTGAAACGGTACTCCATATCGGCCTCAAGCTTGATGTCACCCGTCTGGTTCGGGATTATGAAAAAGGAGTCAGTCCCGCTGAAGCCCGGCCCGAGCGTCCTCACCTGCCATCCGCGCATGCTGCTCGCACCGCCGCAGTAGAACTGTTTCTCGAAAGGAAGCGCCACCGAGTTTCCGTAAGCGCGTCCGATGCCGGCGTCGAGACGGAAAGCGAGAGAGCGGCTGTCGTTGCCTCCGAAGCGGAAAGTCCTGCCCAAGGAGAGGGAGAGCTTGACGTACTGGTTGTATGGAAGTCCGAACAAGGTGTACTGGTCCAGCGAATTGACGCTCATCCTTCTGCGGAAGAGGTGGAGAAGATTGCCGGCGACATCGGCCGACACCCGGACATAGTGATACGCTGTCTTAGGCACGATGGCGGAATTCGTTGTGTAATAGAAAGTTCCCCCGACTCCCGCGTCAATCTGATCTTCAAACGAATCCCAGAGATATGGGTTGCCCTTGAGGGTCGAGAGGAAATCCTCCCCTATGTCATAGAGTTTTACGAGATTCAGCTGGAGGGGATAGAACTGGTAGAATATCCTCTCCCCGAGCTGGCCGCTGTACCCGTACGAGATGGCGGCGATGCTGCGGCGGTACTCGGGGCGGTTCTGGTAGTTGAAGCTGGACTTGATTTCGGTGCGCGGAATGTTGTCCCGTCCCTCAATCCAGCGGCTGCTGTAGCCCACCGCCTTGGGGAAACTGACGGATGCGGACACTCCATATTCGGCCGAACGGACATCGGTCCCCGGCTTGAACTGCCAGTTCCCCGTGAATCCGAGGTTCAGCAGCTCCCCTCCCCGGAAGAGGTTCTTGTGGAAAAAGGTCAGCTGCGGCGACGCCCCGAGCAGGCCGGACGAGTTGGAGGATGCTTCAAGATTGACCTTGAAACCGAACACGTCGGAACCGCTCAGACGGATGTCGCAATCCACGACGGCATCCTCGGAGGGGGTCATCTCGATGTTGACGCTGTTGAACACGTTGAGCCCCGAGAAACGGTAGTATGTGGAATTCACCAGCTTTTCGCTGTAAAGTTCTCCGGGGGTGATGTTGTTGAAACTCTCCAGCACGTTGCGGCGGAAGCGTATCGACGCGGGATAGTGGATCCTCACGTCCCCTATCCGGTACCTTAGCGGGGAGGACAGGTTCGAGGGACTCTCGTTGCGTGTGTAAGCCTTTATTCTATAATACAATATTGTCTTGTCACCCAGAGTGTCCGCCTCGAAGAAGTAGTGGTTCTTGTTGAAATTGTAGTAGCCGAGATTTCTGAAATATCTGGCTCCTCTCTCCGTCTCGGCCTCCAGCGCCTTCTCTGAGAGCGGGGTTCCGATACGGAGGCCGAGGGCCGCGCTGTCGCGACGGAAATCCTCTTCAAAGCCGCCCGAGGGGACCTCGAAGACAAGACTGTCTATCCGATGCCGCCTCCCCGGCTCCACAAGATACCTCACTTCCGCCCTCCTTCCCTTGAATTTGACCCGGGGGGTGACCTTGGCGTCGTAATAGCCGAGATATGTGAGATGCGCGCGCATCGCCTCCGCCGACGAGCTCATCTGCACCGGGTCAAAAACCACAGGCGCGGTGCCTATCTTCCGCCAGAGGGGATTGAGACCGGAGCTGCTGCCGTCAGACCAGTTGTAAACGGCGATAAGCGGATTCCAGCCAAGAAGCGAGGGATTCGGCTGCTGACGCACGTATGATGAGATTTCCGAGACTCTCGGCCCGTCGTCCCCGACCACGCTCACCTTGCTGGACGACAGGAGATAAGAGCCTTCCGGCAGATGCAGGGACGTGCCGCAGGATGACAGCAGCAGCGTGAGCGAAAGCAGCAGGAACGAAGACCCTCTTCTCATAGTGTCCTTCTTCTGAATTCCGAAAGCGTGACCGCCGTAGCCACCGCCACGTTGAGAGACTCGGCGCCGCTCTGTCCGAAAGACGGGATGAGCAGCCGCCCCGTAAGGCAGGAACGGACGCCGGGGCTGATGCCGGCGGACTCGTTGCCCATCACCACAAGCCCGGAAGGGCCGAGGTTCTCTTTATATATGTCCGCTCCGTCCAGCACAGTCCCGTAAATCTCCATCCCCTTTTCGCGGAAGCGGGCGCAGACCCCCGTCAGCTCCGACGGGATGACTTCAACCCGGAACACCGACCCCATCGAAGACTGTACGACCTTGGGATTGTACCGGTCCACGCAGTCTTCGGAGACGAATACGGCCTTCACCCCGAACCAGTCCGCGATACGGATGATGGTTCCGAGATTCCCCGGGTCGCGCACGGAGTCAAGCGCGAGATAAAGCTCATTCTGAAGGATTTCCGCCGGCATGCCGGAAGATGGCATTTTCAGCACGGCAAGTACCGGGGACGGCGTGGAAAGCTGGCTGATGCGGGACATGGCGTCTTCGCCTATGTCTTCCGTCCGCCAGACAGCCGCCGTCTCATACCCCGAGGCGAGCGCCTCCCTCACCATCTTCTCCCCTTCCACAACAAACTCTCCGCTCTGCTCGCGGAACTTCTTTTCGCGAAGAGAGCGGACATGCTTTATCTCTGCGGCGGTGATCATCTATTCGACGAATCTGATCTTGCTCAAGTCTCTCGGTTTGGCGTCTGGGGTCTCATCGGGATAACCCACACCTATCATATATAGGAGGGAGTAGCCCCCGCTGAAGCCGAGTTTTTCAAGAAAAGCCTTCCCGGCCTCATTGTTTTTCAGGAAATTCACCGGCCCCCCGAGGCAGACGGTGCCGAGTCCGAGAGACTGCGCTGCGAGAATCATGTTCTCTCCCATAAGCCCCGCATTGACTCCGTCATCCCCCGTCGGGACGGCTATGCAGATCACTGCCGGAGCATTGCGGAACATATTCTTGAATCCCGGGTCGCGCTCGGCAATCTGCGGATTGGCCTTCTTGTATTCTTCGGAGATGGCCGCGATGCTCCCGGCGTTGTCCACGATACGAACCTCCCATCTCTGGGCGTTCATCCCGTTGGGGGCGTTGACCCCGCACTCGGCGATGAGCTGCAGTTTCTCCCTCTCTACCGGCGTATCCTTGTACTTCCGGATGGAACGGCGGCTCATAATAGCCTCTATCACAGGGTTTTGTCCATTATCCAACTTTGGAGTCCCACCGTTCTGCCCGCAGGAGGTGAGACAAAGGGCGGCAAAGGAAACCGCCGCAATTGAAAGATACTTTTTCATAACCTTGCTAAGTTAGCAAGAATTTTTTTATCTTTGCCACGGAAATTTGAGTTTGACATGAACATCGGATCCATAGGAGTTCTCACATCCGGGGGCGACGCGCCCGGAATGAATGCCTGCGTCAGGGCGGTCACAAGGGCCGCCATCTTCGGGGGCTGGAAAGTCTACGGCATCTACCGCGGCTATGAAGGCTTGATCATGGGTGACATCAAGGAGCTTTCCACCGAGAGCGTAAGCAACACGATACAGCGCGGCGGGACCATTCTCAAAACCGCACGCAGCAACGAGTTCCGCACTCCGGAGGGAAGGAAGAAAGCCCACGACAACATTGAAAAATTCGGCATTGACGCATTGGTCGTCATCGGAGGCAACGGCTCGCTTGCGGGAGCGCAGATTTTCGCGAGTGAATATGACATCCCCGTCATAGGACTGCCGGGCACGATTGACAACGACCTCTACGGCACGGATTCGACTATAGGCTACGACACCGCCCTCAACACCATCATGGAGTGCGTGGACAAGATTCGCGACACGGCGACGAGCCACGACCGCATCTTCTTCGTCGAAGTGATGGGACGCGACGCCGGCTTCCTCACCCAGAACAGCGCCATCGCTTCCGGAGCCGAGGCCGCGATCATCCCGGAGGACAACACGGACATCGACCAGCTCGCCACTTTCATCGGGCGGGGCATCCGCAAGAGCAAGAACAGCAGCATCGTCCTCGTCTCCGAGAAGGACGGCGGCGCGATGCACTACGCCGAGCGTGTCCGCAAGGAGTATCCGGAATACGACGTGAGGGTGTCCATCCTCGGTCACCTGCAGCGCGGCGGCACTCCTACAGCCTACGACAGGATTCTCGCGAGCCGTCTCGGAGTGGCCTCCATCGAGGCTCTCAAGGAGGGGCAGAGGAACGTGATGGTGGGAATAAAGAACGACCAGATTGTGTATGTCCCTATTTCCAGGGCCATCAAGATGGACAAGCCGATTGACCGGGAGCTCATCAACGTGTTGAGCATTCTGTCAATATAATAGAAACATAAGCGCCCCTGCGGGCGCATCCTCCGGGCGCAGGCCCGGGAAAATCGGGGTATTAGCTCAGTTGGTAGAGCGTCAGGTTCGCAATCTGAAGGTCAGGGGTTCGAACCCCCTATGCTCCACGAAAGAAGCCGGTCGGATGACCGGCTTCTTTCGTGGAGCAGCGAGCTGCGTTGCAGCTCGCTTTGCTTTCCAACCCCAGTCAGCTGTCGCTGACAGCCCCTTTCAGGGGCACACCGCCGGCCACTCCATTGCCGGCGGGCGGCTCCGCTGCTTCGATGTCCGTGACATCTCGCTGACGCTCCACCGCGCCGCTGATGCGGCCTTTTATATCGGGGCTACCGCCCCGAACCCCTGCGCTGCTCAAGTCGCTTTCCGACTTTGCTGACGCAAAGTCACGCGACCGCAGCGGTGCTGGCTAAGTTGCTTTAGCCAGCACCTTTTCTTTTTCTCAACCCCCGCAGACTAACGTCTGCGACCCCTTTCAGGGGTATTTCGCTCCTACGTCGCGGTCCCTGCGGGACTTTTTAATCACCCCTTCCAGGCAAAACAGACAACAAAAGCAATATACGAAGCCACAGACGAGCTGCGTTGCAGCTCGCTTTGCTTTCCAACCCCAGTCAGCTGTCGCTGACAGCCCCTTTCAGGGGCACACCGCCGGCCACTCCATTGCCGGCGGGCGGCTCCGCTGCTTCGATGTCCGTGACATCTCGCTGACGCTCCACCGCGCCGCTGATGCGGCCTTTTATATCGGGGCTACCGCCCCGAACCCCTGCGCTGCTCAAGTCGCTTTCCGACTTTGCAGTTGGACAGTCTTAAATTCAATGCATAAAAAAGGAAGCCGCAACCTCACGATTAGCGGCTTCGTAGAGACTACATCGTCCGTCAAAAACAAAAACAGGGCAGAACATTGAATTCATACCCTGTTGTACTTCAGCTTGGAGCTTGCCCCTCCTTGCTATGAAAATCCAAGGGCAAAGGTAAAAAGAATTATTTGACTTGCAAATGATGTGAGGGCAGAAGGGTGATGTTGTCAGATTTTATTGCTAATTTCGCCATATCGTTGATGCCAGAAGTGATACTTACTTTATTTGAATTGTCGGCAATCTTCCACGAATCTATGCAGCGGGATTCCGGGCAGAAGCGGATGCCTATCTTGAAGACCTGTCGGGGGTCGTCAGCGAATTTGCGGGCGTAGCCCCTGGCTTCTATCTGCTCCAATGCCGCCTCGGGCGTGTCGTTGATCTTGATTTCGATGATATAGACGAATTGCGGAGTCTCGACAAGAATGTCCATCCTCCCTTCCGACGTCGCGTCCTCCGTATGCACGGTGACATTCTCTCCCAGCAGCTGGAGGATAATGCCCATCGCATACTGGAAGTCCCTCTCGGCATCGCCCTGTATCTGATAGTTCTGCCGGGCGAAGAACGCCTCCATCCGCTTCATAAAGTCTTTCGGGCGGCCGTTGACGAGGTCGCCGCTCATCTGGCGGATCAGCAGGCTGCCGGAGCCCCTGGCGGTGGTGTAGTAATTCAGAAGGAAGGACAGGAAGCCGTTCTTCACCTCCAGATTGGGAAAACCGAGAGTGTATATGCCCGTGGCCTCGTCGTAGGATTTGATGGTGAGGTATCCGCTCTGATAAAGCAGGGGGACGGGATTGTGGAACGCCGTGTCAATCTCGGTCAGCAGGGTGGAGTCGGCCTCCGCGGAGGCGAGGCCCGTCACGTCATAGTCCGTCCGCTTCATCACCTCGACGAGAAAAGAGGGAGTGCCCGTCTCTATCCAGTATTGCCTGAATTTCAAGGAGTCGAATGTATTGAGCAGGCTGAACGGGTTGTACATCCCGTCTGAATCCTCGCAGAAATGGTAGCCGTCGTACATCCGGGCCAGCTTCCCGTAACATTCCTCGACCGGAAGCCTGTTTGCTTCAGACAGCTCCCTGACACTCTCCGGAAAATATTCTCTGAGTTCCCTCTCGCTGACACCGCAGATATCCGCATAGCGGGCGTCCATCGAGATGTCCTTGAGGTTGTTCAGGCCAGAGAACACGCTGAGCTTTCCAATCTTGGTCACCCCGGTGAGGAAGGCGAACCGGATGCAGGCATCCTTGGCCTTCATCACGCTGTAGAAGCCCTGAAGCTGTCTGCGGAACGCGTCGGAGAGCGCATCGTCGCCGAGATTGTCGACAATCGGCTTGTCGTATTCGTCGATGAGGATGACAACCGGCTTACCCGTTTTTGTGAAAGCGGTCTGTATCAGAGCGTCAAACCTGACACTTGCGACGGGCTCATCGCTTACTGAAGAATATAACTGCTCATAGTGTGTCAGGAAAGCATTGAGTTTGGAGTCCAGAACCGATTCCGATGTATAGCTGGCTCCGCTCAAATCCAATCTGAGCACCGGATACTGAATCCAGTCTTTCTCCAGACCGGCGACTGCCAAGCCGTCAAAGAGCTCTTTCCTGCCACTGAAGTAGGCTTCCAGAGTGGAGACGAACAGGCTCTTCCCGAAACGGCGGGGACGGCTGAGGAAGTAGTAGCCACCGCTCATGGCTATCTTGAATACGAGATCAGTCTTGTCCACATAGACATATCCGTCCCTGCGGATTTTTTCAAAGTCCTGTATGCCTATCGGATAAAGCATCTTACTTTCTTTTTTACATACCACGCGAAGTTAAATCTTTTTTCTGACAGTCCCATATACGTATGGCAATTATCGGATGACATCACAGGCGCGGAGGACTTCCCTATATAGGATAGAGCCCGGCCCCGACAAAATCGATGAGATCCTGTGGGGCGATTTTTATCTGAAGGCCACGCACCCCGGCGCTTATGTAGATATGGTCATACAGCAGGGCCGACTCGTGGATGAAAGTCGGGTAGGCTTTCTTCATACCTATCGGAGAGCAGCCTCCCCGGATATATCCCGTCAGAGGCAGAAGTTCCTTGACATGCACCATCTCGCAGCTCTTGTTGCCGGAGATTCTGGCCGCCAGCTTCAGGTCCACCTCGAAGTCCCCCGGGATGACGCAGACGAAGATTCCGTTGCGGTCTCCCCTGAGTACCAGCGTCTTGAACACGGTCTCGATATCCTCCCCGAGCTCAGCCGCCACATGTTGCGCGGACAGATCCTCCTCCGTATATTCGTACGGGATCAGTTCATATTCAATTTTTGCGGCATCAAGCAGTCTTGCCGCGTTCGTTTTTTCAATCTTTGGCACGATGATTGTAATATTTTATCTCGAATAGATTTTTCATAGGTTAAATTTTGGTTAGAATCAGAACTGAATCTCTCGATGTGATATCGAGAGATTCCTTTTTTAGAAGCTGTTTTGAAATGGGCCTGCAAATATTCCGCCAAAAAGTTCAACGAGAAAAATAAATCAGTATCTTCGCGCCCGCAAATCGCTTCACCCGAAAGCGGCCGGACAAGAAGGCCCGCGTGGAAGCGGCACGAAACGATATGGACAAGAGCAAACAACTGCGCGTCAAGACCGCAGGATATGTGGCCGGAATCATCGCCGGAGCCGCATACGGCACGAACCCGCTGTTCGGAAAGGAACTCCTCGCCGGAGGGGCCCCGGTATCCGGGGTGCTGTTTTTCCGCTACCTCTTCGCCACAATCTTCATGGGACTCCTGATGTTCGCCAAGAGGGAGAGTTTCTCCATAGACCGCAGGCAGCTTCTGATACTTCTGATACTCGGGCTGCTGTTCAGTTCCAGCAGTCTGTTCCTTTTCGACGCGTATAACTACATCCCGGCGGGCCTGGCCACCACGGTGGTCTATCTCTACCCGGTATTCACGGCCTTGATAATGATACTGCTGAAAGTCAGGCCGACACCTCAGGTCTGGGTCTCCATAATCGCCACTCTCATCGGAGTATTCATCCTGATGGATCCGCTCAAGAGCGCCGCCTTCAACTTTACGGGCGCGATACTGTCAGTCCTGTCGGCGCTCAGCTATGCCGTCTATCTGGTGATTGTCAATCAGTCGGGGAAGATGAAGAAGCTCTCCGCCCACGTCATCACCTTTTACGCCCTGAGCACGGGGACGGTGATGTTCCTCATCCAGCACTTCAGCGAAGGGGGAGAGTTCCTGCGGGGCATAAGCGGAGCGAAAGACTGGATTGACCTGCTCGCGCTCGGACTGATACCGACGATGATATCCCTGCTCGCCCTCGCCGTCGCGACCAAGAACATCGGCCCGACCAAAACCGCAGTGCTCGGGGTGTTCGAGCCCATAACGGCGATTGCAGTCGGAACGCTCGCATTCGGAGAACCGTTCACGGCCAATGTCGCCGCCGGCGCGCTCATCTGCATCGCGGCAATCATATATATGATTCTGTCCGGGCGGAAATGAGCGGAATCCCGTTAGGTTTTATGGCAAAATCGGAGTATCTTTGCCCTCCGAAATAAGGGAGGGGCGATCTGCCGCTCAGATGAGAGGAAAGTCCGGACAAGACAGGGCATCCCGCTGCGGAAAGCGCAGGTAGAGGCGACTTTACGTCCGCCGTAACAGAGAACGGCTGCCGAAAGGCGATGGTGAAAACGTGAGGCAAGAGCTCACGACGCATTGGCAGCGATGCCGTGCGGGTACGGCACCGGGACTTGCAAAACCAAATATACCGGCAAACGAGGACGGCCCGTCCGATGCCGGGGGGTAGGTTGCGAAGATAAATGGCAGAATAAAACAGAAACCGGCTTACGGCCTCTCCCCTATTTCTTTTTGATTTTCTCCATGATGCTGGAGAAAGCCTTGCTCCTCTTCTCGTCCTTGCCGAGAGAGAGTCTCTCGAATATTTCCCTGTTGAGAGACGGAAAACGCTCGAAAAGATTGTCCCTTAGCTGCTTGAGATACGGCTCCTTGTGGCGGTCGCGCTTGTCGGCGTACATTTCGTTGAAGCATACGAGTATCGCGGTCTCCTCCACGTCCGAGAACTCGTCGTTTATCGCCGTACCGCACATCTTCATGGTAGGCGAGATGTTCATATACGAATTGACAAGAGGCGGAATGCTGCAGCCGAGCTTGCGCACGGCCTCCTTGAGGTTTCTGTAGTCCGGCTTGAACTCGTCGTCATGCAGGATCAGATCCAGCAGCCGCCCGTCAAGCTCCGGCATCAGAGGCTCGTAAGGACGCACGAGATTCTCATCGTCCCCGAAGTGCTTCCAGAGGAAATGCAGGATAAGGTCTCGGCACGAGTGGTCATACGAGGGGTACATCGTCATCTTTCCGAAGAAATAGATGATGTTGGAATGCTGCATCATCACGGCCCCGATGCCGTCCCAGAGATTGTCCAGGGCATATATGGCCTTGGCCCCGGCCTTGGAGCTCTGGTAGGCGGGGGTCACGAACGACCTTCCGAGCTCGATGACATGCGGGAGATAGTTCCTGATGAACTTGTCCGAGAAGTGGAACATGTGGGACGTCGCAAGATTCGGCTGTCCGTTCTCCTTCAGCCTCACGTCCGGGCCGAGAATGTACCTGTACCCCCCAAGAATGGCCTCGGCGGACGGATCCCAGATGACGATCTGCTTGTACGGATTGTCCATGGTGTCGAATTCGTCAAGGTCAAGGGCCTTCCCCGAACTCCCGCCGGCCTGCCTGAACGTCTCCTCGCGGAGACGCCCGACTTCGCGCAGCACGTTGGGGGAATCATTGCCGTCTATGATATAGATTTCATTGCCGGCCTTGTTGGTGTCACAAAGTTTTTTGTCGGCCGTAAGTTCGGCCTTGAGCAGACTGACGCTCACCGGTTCGATAATCTTCTCCATATCCTATTGCAATTGATAAGTCTTCTCCCTCACATATTCAGCCCATTGCAGAGGAGTCCTGCCGGAGTCGAACGCAGTGCAAGGCAGCGGTTTTCCGAACACGACCTTGAAACGGGCGTTGCGCTTCCGGTACATCTCGTCCGGCAGGAAGAGCATGGCGAAGTTGAACTTTAATTTCAGAGCCTTGCACAGATTGGCGATACGGTAGAAGCGCCGCGAATTCTCTCCGATGAAATGGACGGGCACGACTGCACGTCCGCTGGAGATGCTCTTGGTGATGAACGTCTTGGTCCACGCAAGATCCTGAACCTTGCCGTCGATTCTGCGGGAACATATCCCTGCGGGGAAAATCAGAATCTGGTCCTCGGAACGGAAAGCCGCGTCAAGCATGGCGGGAAGGCTCCTCGCGAGCGAGCCTGTCTTGTTGACGGGCAGGAAGAGCGGCTCCAGGGGCTTTATGTACATCAGAAAGTCATTCACCGGCATCTTCACCTTTCCGAACCTGCGTCCGATGATGGCGCACAGAGCCAGACCGTCAACCCCTCCCAAGGGGTGATTGGAGGCGAAAGTATAGAGCGTCCCATCTGAGGGCACGTTCTCAAGCCCCTCAACGTCAATGGTGACATTCATGCGCTCAAGGGTGTGCTCACAGAAAGCCACGCCCTCTGAATCATCCGAGAGTATGGAATTCAAGAAGTCCTGATGGATGAACTTCTCAAGCCGGCGAACGACAAAACGGGGGATTTTCCTCCCCTTGAATTTCGCATCCACAATCCGGCCAAGATCAATCAATCGGTCGGGATCGGTCATATGAAAGGTTTTCAGTACAGCGCAAATATAAAAAGAAATCAGAGAATACGCTCCGCTTCCAAATCATATTCTTCGGCCCCGGTAATCCGGACGGTGATAAACTCACCTACGGCCGCTCCGCCGCCCCTCACCAGCACCTCCCCGTCGACATCCGGGCTCTCGTACTGGCTGCGGCATACAAGGGTGCCGTCGGGCATGACTTCATCCACAAGAACCCGCTCCACCGTGCCGATACGGGAACGGTTGTAATCGTACGAAATTCCGCTCTGCAGCGACATCAGACGGTCGAGCCGCCTCTGCTTCTCCTCCTGCGGCACGTCATCCTTGAAATGCGCGGCATCGTAAGTCCCCTCCTCTTCTGAATAAGTGAAAGCGCCGAGCCGCTCGAAACGTGCTTCTCCGACAAAGTCCAGAAGCTGGGAAAATTCTTCCTCGGTCTCGCCCGGATGGCCCACTATCATCGTGGTGCGCAGCGCGACCCCCGGCACCTGACGGCGAAGACGCGATATCAGCTCCCGGGTCCAGGCGCCGTCCACATTGCGGTGCATCCTGTCGAGCACGCCATCGGCGATATGCTGGAGCGGGATGTCAAGGTACTTGCAAACCTTGGGATTATGTGCCATCTGGTCGAGCACGTCTTCCGGAAAATCAGCCGGATAGGAGTAATGAATCCTTATCCACTCCACCCCTTCTATCTCGGAGAGCCTGCCTATAAGCTCGGAGAGAGCCCGCCTGTGATAGAGGTCAAGACCGTAGTATGTCGTGTCCTGAGCGATGAGAATCAACTCCTTGACCCCAGCTTCGGCAAGAGAGCGGGCCTCCCCGACCAGCTTCTCGATGGGCACGGAACGATGCGCCCCCCGGATGAAGGGAATCGCGCAGTAGGAGCAGCGCCGGTCACAGCCCTCGGAAATTTTCAGATATGCGTATCCCCTGCCGCCGGCCCTGCGTCGCGCGGGCGCATCTCCCGGCTCCACCCCGAGATACCTCAGGACAGGGGCGAGCTCCCTCGCGCCGAACCACGCGTCCACCTCCGGAATCTCCTCCTTGAGTTCGGCCCCGTACCGCTGGGACAGGCATCCGAACACCACCACCTCGGACACGTCCCCCCTCTGCTTGGCGGCGACGGCTTCGAGGACAGCGTTCACGGACTCCTCCTTGGCGTCCCCGATGAAGCCGCAGGTGTTGACGAGCAGGCAATCGGCCGGCCCGTCATCGACTATCTCGAAAGCATCCACGGGCAGCTGCGAGAGCAGATGCTCCGTATCGACCGTATTCTTGGAGCAGCCGAGAGTGACGGCCCTAAGCCGCTTCCTCTGCATCCTGCCGCTCATCTTCCTTCACGAAATCAAGAGAAGCGTACTTCACAATCTGACCGTACCAGTCAAGTATCTTGCGCATATGCGAAAGATAGAAGCGGTCGGAGTCATAATTCGGAACGGCCTTCTGGAAAAGAGCCTTCACTTCGCTCTCCGGAGCCTTGGATGACGGAGCCTCGGCATCGCCCAGAGCCTCCTTGACGGCATGGAAAACTTCGGAAAGCTTAAGCTCGCCCTCGCTCGTATAGATGGCGATGTCCGCGAGGGAGGTGATGCGGCTCGAAGCGCCGAAAGCGACCCTCTTCCTGTCGGAGAGACTCTCCGCGATAGCGCCGTTGCGGGCCGGAGCCACATACTCGAAAAGCCCGTGCTGTCCGGAGACAGCCAATATCTTGCTCAAATCAGTCTGCATAATAGTTTATCTGTTTTTAAATGTAAATCTTCTATACTTGAATTATTTTCAATGACATAATCCACCTTCGAGAGGTCAAACGACTGCAACGCCCCGCGCAGGGACGCAGCATGATTCCTCGCCTCCCGCAAGGAGCTGTCCGCCGTCACGAGAAGCACCTCGTCATACAGCCCGTCAAAGAGCGGCCTGTCCATGGCAAGCGCCGACTCGATAAAAAGCAGAGGGGAGGACTGCCCGTCTTTCCACTTCCTTATGTCCTCCGCCACAAGAGGATACACGATACTCTCAAGCAGGGTGCGACGACGCTCATCGGTAAATATGATTCCTATATCCGCCCACTCTATCCCCAGAGCGGACTCGATGCGCGCCTTGAGCCCCGGCACGGAAGAATACAACGCCTTGGTGCGGGAATCGCAGTCATAGACAGGCCAGCCCGAAGAAGCGAGACGCCTGCATACTTCCGACTTTCCGCTGCCGATGGGTCCGGTCACGAGAACGGTCTTCATTTCGCGGAATTCCTCTCGATGCAGTCGAAAGTCTCCGGGGTCATCTTCCAGGATATCACTCCGGAAGGCAGCCCCTCGACATGCGGGACGCAGCGGCCGGTGATGGAGCCGGCGAAGTCGTTGTAATCCACATAGAAAACGGCTTTCCGCGCCGGGTCGGTCCCGACGGGAAAAACAGTCTTGAAAACCACCTCGGCCTTCGGAGGCAGGACCACAAGCTCCTGACCGCGCGGCACGTTCTTCGTCTGAATCTCCACCCGGGAGCTCGTCTCCACGTAGCGGACCACGTCCATCGAGTAAACGACCTCGGTGTCGGACAGCCTCACTCCCGACGGAATCTCAAGTTTCACGCTGCCGTGCACGCTGTTTCTCAAGCCCCACAGATCGATAGGCCTCGTAAGAACCTGCTCGATGTTCTCAAGCCGTGAAGCCTCCCCGTACACCAGCACCGAATCGGGGCTGATGCGCATCGGGTGAAGCGGCATATACTGCGATTCAAAAGTCAGCGCCTGCACCTTTCGGACAGGGACCTTCTTGTACCCGACTTCCTGAAACACGAACCTGGGCGCTTCGGACACAAAAGACTCCACAGAAATCCCCTCCCCGAAAATGGCGGAGGCATATTCATAGAGCTTGGGCACGGGAATCACGAACAGATTGTCCCCCTCCTGCCGGAAATCTGCGGCATCGAAAGCCACCCTCTCCGGACGGCGATGACGGCGCGAAAGTCCGGCATGCCGGAAACCGGAACCCCTGACCATGGCGCTTATCGTCGCGTCGGATGACGACAGTCCGGCATGTCCGGGCAGATTGCTTTCTGCCACGACCGGCACGCTGACAAGATTCACATATGTCTGAGACAGATTATGAATGAGCCAGATGCCGGCCGAGAGCATAAGGCAGAACAGAAGCTGTACCCAATGGCTCTTCACTGCGGGCTACTACTTCTTCTCCTGCGGCGCAGACGGCGCCTGGGCGGACATGTCCTTCTGGATGGATGATTTGTCCACGCGGAGTTTCACCTCGCCGTCAACCTTGACAAGCACGGTGCGCTCATCGACATCGGCAACGGAGCCGTAGATTCCGCCGGCGGTTATCACCCTGTCCCCTTTCTTCAGCGAGCGGCGCATCTCCTCGAGAGCCTTCTGCTGCTTGCGCTGCGGACGGATCATGAAGAACCACATCACAACGAAGATAAGGATAAGCATTATCCACATCGAGAGGCTGCTTCCTCCCGCGTTCGCCGCCGGTGCGGCTGTCTGCAAAACGGTCACAATCATTTTATTACTTTATTAGTGTTTGTTTATCAGTTTGTCCAGCAAGCCGTTGACGAAGCCGCTGCTGTCCGGCGTGCTGTAATATTTGGAAATTTCGACGTACTCGTTTATGATAACCCGGACCGGAGTCTGAGGGAAAGCCTCGGCCTCGGCCTCTCCGCATACGATGAGCACGAGGTCGGTGGTGCACAGGCGGTCGCGGTTCCACTTCGGAGTGAGCTCCGCCACCATGGAGGAAAAACGCTCATACCCATCATAAGCCGTCCTGAGCAGTACCAGAGAGAACTGACGGTCATCGGAATAGTTCTCCTTGCCGGCGAGCGAGCTCTGATAGAGCGGGGGCAGATTCCAGCTGTCACCGTCGCCGAGACTGCGGACGGAACGGCAGCACCAGCTCAGGGCATATCCGAGGTCGTCGTTCCAATATATGGACATCTCCTCGAGAATTTCGGAAAGGCCCGGATTGTCTTCAAACTCCCTTTCGAATATCCTGGCCCAGAGGCGGGCGTCCTCCCTGAGACTGCTCTCCCCGCTCTGAAGATAATCGTTGAAATATTTCCGCGAACGGACGCTCTCATACAGGCGGCGGATGAACATGTCGTGCTGCTCCCACGAGAATTTCTTCCTGGCTATGAGCTTCGAGAAGTCGGGGTCGTCCTCAAGAAGCGGGGCGATACGGTTCTCGACGAACTTCAAATTGGGATTGAGCTCCTCCTCGGTAGGGTTGAACTTGGCGCGGGCGGACTCGATGCGGGCCCTGGCCTCTGCGGTGAGAGGACCTACGACAGAGAGGAGAAACAGATACAGGTCTCTGGTCGACTCGCAGGCAAGTCCGAGCACAGCCTCGGCCTCTTTGAGGGTCATACCGGGATTTTCCGCGTAACTGTATATGGTCTTGAACACCTTTGTACGGAGAATTCTGCGGTTGAGCATACTTTCAAACAAAATTAGTGCACAAAGATAGCAAGTAATCCATAAAATGTTCTAATTTTGCAAAGCTAAAACATAAAAAGTTGTTATGTACAGAGATGATTATGATCAGTCCAGGTTTGACAGCCGCGACGGAGAGGATGTTTTCTCCAAGCCCGTCAGGGCGGGGAAACGTACATACTTTTTTGACGTCAAGACGACCAAGGGAAACAAGGACTACTACCTCACGATAACGGAAAGCAAGCGCAGGACGAACTCCGACGGAAGCTACACCTACGACAAGCACAAGATCTTCCTCTACAAGGAGGACTTCGAAAAATTCGCCGAAGGCCTGACGGACGTGATAGCCTACATCAAGGACAACTGTTTCCACGGCGAGATTCCCCAAAGGAAAGCGGAGGATGACGCCGACTTCGAATTCGAGGACCTTTAATGGGCGCGATTCTTCTCAAGGACATCACTTTAGAAGGCTCAAGGAAAGACATACTGATATGTAAGGGTCTGATATCCAAAATCGAGCCTTCGGGGTCATGTGCGGATTGGGAGCTTGCCGGAGACGTAGAGATAATGGACTGCTCCGGCAAAGTCGCTCTGCCGGGATTCATCAACATGCATACGCACTCCCCCATGTCCCTGATGCGGGGCCTGGGCGAGGACATGCTCTTCCACGAATGGCTCGACAACATCTGGAAAGCCGAGGAGAATCTGGATGCCGAATATGTCTATTGGGCCACGAAGGTCGCCTGCATAGAGATGATCCGTACCGGGACGACCACTTTCAATGACCAATACTGGTTTTTCGACGCCTCCGTCAAGGCGGCCTCGGAGATGGGGCTGCGCATAGCCACGGGCTATGACATAATAGACAAGGGGGACCCGGAAGAATCGGAAAGGCAGAAAGCCCAGTGCGAAGCGAAAAGCGAGCCCTACCTTTCCTCGGACAGCCCCGGACTCATCTACGCTCTGGCGTTCCATGCCATCTATTCGGTGCGCGAGGAGATGATGCTCTGGGCCGCCGACTATGCGGAAAGACATTCTCTCAACCTCCATATCCACCTCTGCGAAACCCGGAAGGAAGTGGAGGACTGCAAGGCCGCCCACGGAGGGCTGACACCGGTGGAATACCTTGACCGCCTGGGAATTCTCTCCGAACGGATTATCGCCGCCCACACGCTGTGGATAACGCCGCACGACATTGAGATTCTCGCCCGCAGAGGCGTCAACTGCGTACACAACATCAACTCCAACGCCAAGCTCGCGTCAGGTTACCGTTTCTTCTACAACGAGATGCGGGACGCAGGCATCAACATCTGCCTCGGCACCGACGGCTGCGCCTCTTCCAACAACCTCGACATGCTGGAAGCGATGAAGACCAGCGCCATATTCCAGAAGGCGTGGAGAGAGGATCCGTCCTCCCTTCCGCTGCCGGAGCTTCTCGACATGGCCACCATAAACGGAGCCAGGGCATTGAAATTCAATGGGGGTCGCATCGAGCCGGGCGCAGCGGCTGACATCAGCATAATCGACACCGACAACACTTTCTTCCTCTCGGAAGGGCCTTTCCTTGCGAACCTTGTCTATTCGGCCCACTCGGACTGCATCGACTCGGTGATATGCAACGGCCGTTTCCTAATGAGACACAGAGAGATAGAGGGAGAGAAAGAGATACTCTCGCAAGCGCGCAAAGTACTATCCAGAATCAATAGACGAAAATAATTTATGGACGATAGAATCAAACGAATCCAAGATGCCGCAAATCATGTAAGAGCAGCCATCGACGGGCGCATCCCGAAATTCGGAATCGTGCTCGGGAGCGGTCTGGGAAAACTTGCCGAGAAGATTGAAAATCCGACGGTAATCCCATACGCCGAGATTCCCGGCTTCCCGATCTCGACGGCCATCGGCCACAAGGGGAACTTCATCTTCGGAGAGCTCGGCGGCAAGCAGGTCATCGCCATGCAGGGCCGCTTCCACTACTACGAAGGCTATCCGATGGATCTCGTGACCATAGGCGTTCGGGTGATGAAGATGCTTGGGGTCCAGTACCTCTTCGTCTCCAACGCGGCCGGAGCGTGCAATCCCGATTTCAAGGTGGGAGACCTCGTGATCATCAGGGACCACATCAGCATGATGCCGAACCCGCTCATCGGGCCCAACCTTGACGAATTCGGCCCGAGGTTCCCGGACATGACCTGCGCCTACGACCTCAAGCTTCAGGCCCTCGCCGAAAACATCTGCAACGAACTTGGCATCCCGGTAAAGAAGGGGGTCTATTTCGGCAGCACCGGCCCGACCTACGAAACTCCGGCGGAAGTGCGCTTCTATCACTCCACGGGAGCGGATCTCGTGGGCATGTCCACCATCCCGGAAGTCATCGTGGCCCGGCACTCCGGAATCAGGGTCTTCGGCATGTCGGTGGTCACCAACAAGTCCAACTTCCTCAATGTGGAGAAGAACTTCAACGACGGGGACGATGTGGTGAAACAGGCCGACATGGCGGCCGAAAAGATGTCGGAGCTGTTCACGAGGATGGTCTCATCCATCTGACGCTCCCCCAATGACAAATGAAGCCGGCCCCTGCGGGTCGGCTTCATTTGTCATCATTTTGCAAGGAATTGCAGATATTCTTCCACGTCCAGATTGTAGGCCCTCGGCCCCTTGAGGATATTCCCGTCGGCGTCCAAGATGAAGTAATTCGGCTGCGAGTTCACTCCGAAGCGTTTCAAGGCTATATATGAGTTTACCCTGCCCACTTCCTTGAGAACCTTGCCGCTGTCATTGGTTATCCAGCGTGATTCCGGCAAGGCCGATTTATCATCCACATACAAGGCGACGATGACAAAATCCTCCCTCAATGAGCGCAGCACGGCCGTGTCCGACCACACGCGCGCCTCCATCTCGCGGCAGTTCACACAGCCGTGTCCGGTGATATCCACGAACACCCGTTTGCCGCTGCGTCCGGCTTCCGACAGAGCGTCATCTACATTGTCGTAAGCCTTCAGACCGTGCGCTATCGTCAGAGTGCCGCCGGACGTCGATTCCTCCTGCCCGGAAGAAGAGACGCCCCCGGACGAGCCGCCTCCAAGGACAAAATCCTGTGTCTGCTGTGGCGGAAGATAACCGGAAAGAGCCTTGAGCGGCGCACCCCACATGCCCGGAATCATATACACCACGAACGCAAAGCATATTATGGAGAGCATCAACCTCTTGACCGAGAGATATTCAAGCGGAGAATCGTTGCGGAAACGGAGCTTGCCGAGCAGATAGAGTCCGAGCAGCGAGAACACCACTATCCATATCGCAAGATAAACTTCCCTGTCGAGGATATGCCAGTGATATGTCTGATCCGCCACGCTCAGGAATTTAAGGCCTAACGCCACCTCGATGAAGCCCAGCACGACCTTGACGGAATTCAGCCATCCGCCGCTCTTCGGAAGCTTCCCAAGAAGCGACGGGAAGAGCGCAAGCAAAGTGAACGGCAGCGCGAAAGCCACGCTGAACGCGAACATGGTAATCATCGGGGTCCAGAACTCCCCCTGCGTACTCTTTATCAAGACCGTACCGACAATGGGCCCCGTGCAGCTGAAGCTCACGAGAACCAGAGTGAGGGCAAGGAAGAAAATCCCCCCGAGCCCCTTCCCGTCGCTCTTTTTGTCCGCCCCGTTGGTCCATCTGGACGGCAGGGTGATTTCAAACGCACCGAAGAAGCTGGCCGCGAACAGCATGAACACTACAAAGAAGACGATGTTCGGAAGCCAGTGGGTGGCGAGCCAGTTGAAGATGTCGGCAGTCACGCCGCTGCCTCCCACAACCCAGGTGACCCCGATAATCAGAGAAATCGGCACCGTATAGAGCAGGACAATGAAAAGCCCGTACATGAACGCCTTGAAACGGCCCTTGGACCTGGTCTCGCTCCCCTTCATGAAAAATGAGACGGTCATCGGCACCATAGGGAAAACGCACGGCGTCAGCAGCATTGCAAAACCCCAGAGAATCGCTTCGAGCACAAAAGCCCACAAGGAAGTGCGGCCCTCCCCGCCATGGGACCCCGTCCCCGCAGCCTGAACGGCTGCGGCCGGAGCCGCCTTGGGGGCTGCGACCTGCACGGAAGAAGCGGAAACACCGAAAGACGGCGCGGAAGCGGACTTGAGATAGTGGTCAAATTCAAACTCTTCCGGCGAGAAACAGTCATTTCCCTGACAGGAGGAGATATCCACCGTGCCATAGACGTGGTCAACCCCCTTGCGAATCTCTCCGGTAAGCACGATCCGCTTTCCGGAGGCGGATTCCTCGACCTCGGACTTCCAGGTCACGTTCGGAGTGACCTGAAGGAGGGAAAAAGCTATAAGAAGTCCCAGCATGTACAGAGCATTGTCAACTATTTGGCGATCGCCACGGAGCGGGTCTCCCTTATCACCGTAATCTTGACCTGACCCGGATAGGTCATCTCGTCCTGAATGCGCTGGGCGATGTCCACTGACAGGCGGGCGGCCTGTTCATCGGAGACTTCCTCGGCCCCGACTATCACGCGAAGCTCGCGTCCGGCCTGTATGGCGTAGGATTTGGTGACTCCCGGATATGAGGCTGCGAGATCTTCCATCCCTTTGAGCCGCTTGATGTAAGACTCTATCACCTCCCGGCGGGCTCCCGGACGGGCGCCGGATATGGCATCGGCGACAAGCACGAGAGGAGCATAGATGGATGTCATCTCCATCTCCTCATGATGCGCGCCTATGGCGTTGCAGATTTCCGGACGCTCCTTGTACTGCTCGGCCAACTTGGCTCCGAGGATGGCGTGAGGATACTCAGGCTCGCTGTCGCTCACCTTTCCGATATCGTGAAGCAGTCCCGCCCTGCGGGCGGCCTTAGGGTTCAAGCCGAGTTCCGCAGCCATGATGGCGCAGATGTTGGCCACTTCACGAGAGTGCTGCAGGAGGTTCTGTCCATAGGAAGAACGATATTTCATGCGTCCTATGAGCTTGACCAACTCGATATTGAGCCCGTGTATGCCAAGGTCTATGCAAGTCCTCTTGCCGGTCTCGAGAATCTCATCCTCAAGCTGTTTGCTCACCTTGCCCACAACCTCCTCGATGCGGGCCGGGTGGATGCGTCCGTCGATGACCAGCTGGTGCAGAGACAGTCTGGCAATCTCCCTGCGGACAGGATCGAAAGCGGAAATCAATATGGCGTCCGGTGTGTCATCCACCACGATTTCGACCCCGGTTGCCGCTTCAAGCGCACGGATGTTGCGCCCCTCACGGCCGATGATGCGTCCCTTCACCTCATCGCTCTCAATCGGGAAAGTGGTCACGGCGTTTTCGATGGCCGTTTCCGTGGCGGTGCGCTGTATGGTGTTTATGACGATGCGCTTGGCCTCCTTGGCCGCGTTGAGTCTGGCCTCGTCCATCGTATCGTTGATATAGGCCTGGGCTTCGGAGCGCGCCTCCGCCTTCATATTCTCGACGAGCATCTTTTTGGCCTCTTCCGCGCTCATACCGGCGATATTCTCCAACTCCTTGTTGACCTGGGCCTTCACCGTTTCGCACTCTTCCAGCTTGGCCTCAAGCTTCTGCCTCTGGGCGTTGAGCTGCCCTTTCTGGGATTCCAGATCGCGCTGCTTGCGGTTGAGTTCGCCGGCCTGCTCCTTGAGCTGCCCCTCGCGGGACTTGATATTGTTTTCACGGTCGCGAAGCTCGGAGTTCTTGGAGTTCACCTCCTTCTCATGCTCGCTTTTGAGCTGAAGGAACTTTTCCTTGGCCTGCAGAATTTTCTGCTGCTTGATGTTTTCGGCATCGTTCCTCGCCTTTTCTATGATAGCATCGGCCTTCCCGGCTGAAACTTTGCGGGAGATGAACATATATGCCCCCACACCGGCAGCCGCGCCGGCAATAGCCGCAAGAATATAATATATCCACATAATTATAAATATTTTAAATAACAATAATCAAAAAAACAGCGCCCGCACACATCATGCAGACACTGTATCACAAACAAAAAAAGCCGTCAGCCGAACTTTCAGAAAAACCCTCTGAATAAGATTTGGGTTCCGTTCCGTATCGGGCTTCCCGTCTGGCGGGCCTGCCTTCCCCGGAGCGAGCAATCCCTGTTCCGAAGAACCTGTTGTTTTCAGAAGATGGGCCTGACGGCTATTTTTTATCAATCCCCTCCAAATAGGCTTCCAACTCGGAAGAGAGTGAACTCACATCCTCCCCCATCCGCTGGAGTTTGGCTTTCATATAAAACTTCCCTACCGCCTCCTGTTCGGCTATGAACGCGAGCTTGTCAACCATATCCGTCTCAACGAACTGCCCGTTGAATTTGTCCAACCTCTCGTTCACGTCCCTGGCCGCGAGACGCATCAAGCCTTCCTGCTCTTCGGAAGACGCCGTGAGGGAATACTCCCTGCCGGCTATCTTAAGTTTGACGCTCTGCCCCATATCAACTCTCCAAGAGTTTTATACATCTGTCGATCTCCCCTATCAGACGGCTTATCTTCTCTCTTGCCTGTTCCTTGTCGTCCCCGGCAAGAAACGCGCTCATCAGCCGCTGCTTATCTATTCGAAGGTTCAAATCAGCAATCTGCTCTTTGTATCTGCGCACCTCACCCTCGCTGGCCGAGAGCCTGACGGCGAGCGAGTCCGCTCTCTGCTTCTCCGCCTCGTACAAAGCTATCAACCTCGCGATATTCGATCTCAATCCATTCAAATCCTCACGCATAATGGCCGTACGCAATACATTGCTCGCAAATATACTAAATTTGTTTTGAATTTTTGCGGTATATCTCGCAAACATCCCGATAACTCTCAAGGCTGCCGACATCATATCTCCGGCCCGGCATCTGCATCGCATGAACCAATCTTCTGGAAGCGAGCCAGGAGACGAACGAGCCCGGGGCGTCGGTGGCGCAGCCTTCGGAGACGGCCTTCGGAATGAGGGCTGCGTCGGCGGCGGTGTAATAGTAGAAAGGCGGGCAGCACCAATGACTTCTCGGACTCGCGGGCTTCTCCTCCATGGACAGCACCCTGTCGTCGGCATCCACTTCCAGCACACCGCTCCTTCTCAGGCGCCTGTCATCCTCCTCGAAATAGCGCATCACGCAGGAAGTCTTCCTGGACTTTGCATAGGACACGAAATCGCAGAGGCTGAAATCCAGGACATTGTCCCCGGCCACGACGAGCAGATCCTCATTGAGGCGCATGCCCTCGATTGCAAAACGGATATCGCACACCGCACCGAGCCGGGTTTCGTTAGTGGAAGTACCGTCATCGACCACCTCCACCCCCTCGGGCGCCCAGCGACGGAAGATGTCGGCGAACTTGTGGTTGGAAATCACCACGAAACCATCCACGGCCCCTCCGCCACGCAGATCGTCGATGAGATGGTCAAGTATGGTCTTCTCCCCTACCTTCAGAAGAGGCTTCGGGAAATTCTGCGTCAGCGGATAGAGGCGGGTCGCATAGCCCGCCGCAAGTATAAGACATTTCATAATTTCACTCCGTCAGCGGTATCACAGCCGCAATAAAGATATTTGTCCCTAAGCTGAGGAAATACGGCCAGATAATCCCTTTCGACGTTCGCCGCGATGCTCTCCTCGAAAGACGGGTCGATCAGCGCCATGCAGCAGCCCTTGAAGCCCGCCCCGCTGAAGCGGCCGCCATATACCCCGTCCTGCCGGACTATCACTTCATACAAGGTCTTGAGCTCCGGAGAACCCGTCTCCCAATTGTTGATGGAAGACTCTCCGCTGGCAGTGGAGATGCGGCCGTACTCCTCGATATCTCCTTTTCTCCAAGCCTCCGCCGCCCTTTCCACGCGATTGAACTCCGTGAACCAGTGCTCGGCGCGCTTGCGCCAATTGAACGGCAGACGGTCCTTGTACGCCTCATAAATTTCAAGAGGGACTTCCCGCATATAGGTCTCGTTGAACTTGCCATATTCCATTCCGGAATAGGCTTTGAGCGCGTAGGCGGCGCTCCGCACCTCATCCACCCTCATATTGTATTTGCTTCCGGCGAGATTGCGCTCAAGGCCGGAGAAGAATATCCCCACCTTCCAGGGTTTCATACTCTCCGGAGCGGGAATCAGCTCATAGCTGTCGTCAAGCGTGTCAAGATAGAGAAGCTGCCCGGCCTTGGAGTACACTTCGCAGCTCTGATCGAGTTTTCCGACAGAGACCCCCACATAATTGAGTTCGGCGCGGAGCGCAATCTCGATTATCTCGAGCGGGGCGAGACGTATGTCGTTGACCTTGCAGAGAGCGGAGATGAAAGCTATGGTCACGGCTGCGGACGAGGAGAGACCTCCGATAGGGAGACTGCCCTCGATGACGCCGCTGACACCGTTCCTTAGGGGATAAATCGCAGAAAGCTCGATGGTCGCACCTCTGAGGTAATCGGCCCAGTCTCCCCGCCTGGTCTCAAAGACGTCACGCACATGCCACTGAGCACGCTTCTCGAACTGCAGCGAGGCAAGCTCCACGACTCCGTTGTATTTTGGGCTGAAGGCGATATTGATGCCCTTATCTATGGCAAAACCTGTCACCTTGCCCATCTGATGGTCAGAATGCGCTCCTACAGGACACACACGGTACGGACAAAAGGCCAAGTCTGCGGGGGACTTATGATAAATCTCCTCAAATTTCGCTATGCAGTTCATGCTGTCTGAAAATTTTTAAAATATACGAACTCACAAAGGTACGAAAAGAACGAAACAAACGAAAGGCCCCGGGTTCAAAGCCCGGAGCCTTTCGCTATGTATTGAATCCTTTCGGATTATTTCTTCTTGATGATGACGGTGCGGGACAGCACGGTGTTGTTGAAGAAGAGAGCGTCAACTCCGCCGAATGCCTGCTTCTCGAGTCTGCTCGGATCGACACCGGCCTCTACGAGAGCCTTGTAAACAGCCTCAGCACGCTTCTCGGAAAGCTTCTGGTTGCCCTTGGCGCTGCCGGTCTTCTTGTCGGCATAACCGTTGACAACATATACGCTGTTGTCCTTGGTGTTGTTGATGGACTCGGCATAGAGCTTGATGCGGGCCTTGTCCTTGCTGGTGAGACTGGCCTTGCCGATCTCGAAGAAGATTGCGGTGGAGGCAGGAACCTCGTTGTTGACAAGCTTCTCTACCTGCTTAACAACTTCCTTCTCGACGATCTTCTCCACAATCTTAGGATTCTTCTCTACAGCCTCGTTTGCGAGAGCCTCGGCAGCCTCCTTGGAGATGTAGCCGGCCTCAGCGGCGGCAGCGGCGGCACGGGCAACCTTGCCACGCTTTCCACCGATGGTCCATACACCGTTGAGAGCGATGCGGGTGGTTCCGGCAGCCTTGCGGTACTTGTCTGCGTCACCGAAGATAGAAGGGGTGATGCCGAAACGACCCTCAACTCCGAGAGCGAAAGACTTGGTGATATCGTATGCGAGACCAAGACCTGCGGTAGCACCGACGCGAAGCTTGAAATCATCGCACGGCTCTACGAGGAACACGTCGATGGCCTGATCATCAGGAGCCACGAACCGGCTTCCGACCCTTGAGAAGTTGATGGTAGGACCGGCGAAGAGGTAAACATTGAACTTCGCGAGATCGTCGGCGAAGACATTGGTGATATTGAACATTCCGTCAAGATTGAACTCACCGAAAGCCTTGTTCTTGAAGTCCTTTACGGAACCGTCGATCAGAGTGGCGTTCCCGTCGTTGGCGTCAAGGGAAAGATACGGACCGCCGATTACACCGCGTACGCCCCATACCGGAGTGATATATTTGCCGACCTGAAGGTTTGCATAGAAAGCGGGAGTGTTGAAACCCGGGGTGAGAGGGGAAGCGATACCTACGCCTCCGCCCACAAAGACATCGCTGCACTTGGAGCTCGCCTGAGCATTCGCTGCAACGCAGGCGGCAGTCATTGCGATAGACAATGCGATAAATTTAAGTTTCATATCTTTAATTCGTTTTATCGTTTAACAAAGTACTGACCGGGAACTACTCGGAGATGACGATTCCGCCACCGGCGTTGTCAGCTCCATGGGCATGGCCGTGACCCTGTACATACTGTCCGTGAGCGTTAGGGTCAGCCATCTCTTCGTACTCGGCGCTGGAAGACTTGATTGAGTTCACGACAAAAGTACCGATCTCGAACGGAACTACGCCATCTTTCTCGGCATATACCGTGTACTCGGTACCGTTCACCTTGGTATAGGTCTGGAAAGCGGTATAGTAGCAGTAGGCGGACACCTGAAGGTAGAGAGGCGCCATCTCGGTGGCAACGAACTTGCCGTTCTCATAATTGTAGTTGTAAGCCTTGGCGAAAGCCTCGACAATCTGCTTGTAAGACTCGTTGAAACCGGCCTTGAGAGTTGCGTAAGATCCGTTGTATGAGCTCCAAGCCACGTTTCCGGTAAGCATGAACTCGCTGTTGTTCCTCACCCAGATGCCGCCATTGTGGCTGTGAGTCTCGGCGTGAGAGTCGCTAGGAGTGAAGTAAACGGTGTTCACGACGGACTCGCCCTCTTTTGTCTCCTTGTAAGAGAAAGTGTACTCTGAATCAGTGTAGCCCACTACGACAGTGACATCGTATGAAGCCTTGCCTCCGGCACGGAGGGCGTCGATCTTGACAGACTCGGACTTTGACTGAGAATCCGTCATATAGTCAGCCTTATATGTAACGGTGACATTGACAGTCTGAGCGGAAATGGCAGGTTTGCCGGAGATGGTGACCACGTTGCCTGAAACCGTACCGGCGCTGGCAGTGATGACAGCACCTGAAGCCGGTGTTTCTCCTGTCCTGATGTCTACAACCCTTACGTTGATTGCAGCCTCGGCATTCGCGATTTCATACGCGGTCTTGATCTCCTCCGGCTGGCATGCGGCGAAGATGCCGGCCAACGCGATGAGCGATAAAAGTTTCTTCATCTTAAAAGTAAATATTAAACATTAAACATTATTATTTCCTTCCCGGAATGTGCGACCGGCCCAAAAGAACCGAATCACCATTCAAAAGGCAAAAATACTTAAATTTCCATAAAAAAACAAAAAATCATCTTTTCTTTCGGTGATGTGGCGCATCATTGCACGGAATTCAAGTAACTTTCAATGAAGTACGGATTAAACTGATTCTTTTCCATTATGTTGTCCGACGCCTCCGTACGGAACTCCTTATAGTAGTACTGTTCGTTGTTGGAATTGTATGACATGCCCATCTGGCCGGAAGTCCGCACACGCGGGACATAGCCCCGGCGCTTCTGATTGTACGGAGGCAGCGCAATCTGGAAACGGAAGCCGACATTGAGCTGGGCCGGTTCCGCCTTCTCGGCATAAAGCCCGGCGGAGCAGTGTGTGAAATGGCGGATCATCTCGTACTTGAGTCCGACGTCGCCGAGCAGAAACTTCTGCAGCCGCAGGGTGAACTGCGTACCCAGAGGGCGGCTGTAGTAATTGGCGGCCACGTTCCAGCGGAAATAAGGCTCCCTGCCGTAATGGAACTTGAAACCGTCCCAATAGCAGTTTGCGAGCATCCCGAGCTGCGTATCGAGGGAGAAACGCTCGTCGGGAAAGTAATACAGCATCTCAAGGGCCGCGCCGTAACGGTTGGCGGAGAAGACTCCGAGCGTCAGTTTGCCGCTGACGTTCAGATGCCAGGGGTCCCTGAATCGCTGAGACAAGCTGACCATCCCCGGATGAACCTTGGAAGAGAGGGTGCCGTATCCGTCATTATATATGGGCAGGGCCAGCTGATAGCTGAACTTCATCCCCGGCCAGAGGGAAAATTCAAGCGCGGGGCTCAACTGCCAGAGCGACTGATATACCTGATTGATGATGAGGTTCTTAAGTGACACCTGAGGATATATCACGATATCCGCCTTGCCGACAGACCCGTTCACCTTTTCCTTGTCCTTCACCATGTCCCAGCCCCGGTCCAGCCGGCGGGTCGCATGCCACACCCCGGTCCGGGGTGAATATGACAGGGTTATCTCGGGAATCTGATAATGTGTCCCGACGATCTCCACCTTCCTGTCAAGAGGCAGTCCGGCCCCCTCGACTATGCGGCAGGCGCGGGCGAAGCCCTCCGCTTCAATCTTATAGGCGTCATTCTCGACGGTGAACACCACCACGTCATCATCGAAAGCATAGCGCACGTTCGCGTATCCGGCCTCGACAAGCCTGCCCACCACAGCCTCGCAGCCCTGCCGGACATCCTGTCCCGCGCACTTCGGAGAAGCGAAGAGAATGGCGGACACCATGGCGGCAAGCGCCGGAAGCATTTTAATCCTGCCTATCATACCCATATCAATGATGTCAATGGATTTTCTTCAGCACCTCGGACGTCTCAAGCCTCCCGGATTTGTCATACGTGTCGTGACGCACCATTCCGACACCCGCCGCATACCAGGTCAGGGCCGTGGTTTCACGATTGCGTCCCGGCCCCTTCTCCAGCTTGTGCTCGGAAACCACCGGACAGTCGAAAGTCCCGGCGTCGGTGACAATCTTCTCCATGCGGAGCACCCGACGGTCGGAGACTCTGACACGCCAGGTCAGGCCCATGGCGGACACGCTGAATTCAAGATCCGGCAGAAACGCCCCGGGAACGAGCTCCGAAGGGAGCACGGAGCGGGCTGGGACAAACGACACGCTCCTGTCCGGCAGACGATTGCGAAGCACCGAGGCGAGCGCCTCCGACGGATCGGCGCACACTTCCCCGTTCGGGAAGACCTCGGTTCTGTAAACAACCTCTCCGCCGTTCATCTCCCTACCCCGTCCGTCCGTAAAAAGCGAAGAGCACTCCACCATCAGACTTCCGTCAGCCGTCACGACGGAGCTCAGAATGCTGAGCGTGTGGTTCCACTTGAGCTTGCCGGATTCGGCATATCGCCTTTCATAAGAAAGCACGGCCCCCTCGCGCGTGCAGAAATACGCCTCCCGGGCGCTGTCCGCGGACTGCCAGAGGAAAGCGGTCAGAAGTACGGTGACAAGGGAGAGACTCTTCAGCATCAGAATATTTTGTAGATGAGACGCAGCGAGAGCATCGGATAGAAGCGGAACTCTTCAGGAGAGCCTCCCGGGAAATCTTCAAGCAAATCCTCTGCTGAAGCATCGTAGGCCACCTCGTTCGGAGAATCGATCTGAGGATCGGCATAGAACGCGCCGACCTCCCCCTGCAGGTTGAAGCGGCCGCCCGGTATGCTGCGGCCGAAACCGAGGGCGAGATAAGGGCGGAAACGCGGGAATTCAAGATTCAACTCGACATGACCCGCCCCGTCCTGTTCCTTCACTTCATACGTGCGCCCGAAGGCATTTGCACGGATGGGGCTTATCTCGGCGGGGACATACCCGGGCACGTTCTCATATTTTACATTGAGATCCTCCACCTCCGAGCGCAGGTTCTCATAAGCGGTCCAGAAGGACTTGTCAGTGTCCGCCACGACAGAAAAGAAAGTGTCGTTCATCCCGTAGAACACCCCGGCCGTAATATGGAATGAGGATTTTTTGAACGGATAGAACTCGAGGGCCGCCTTGAGCGTGCTCAAGTTGAGAGAGGAGTTCGTCCCCAGGTCCACGTCGTCAAAACGTGTATTGATGCGGTCCGCCAGTCCGGCAGCCCGAAGATTGGAATTAACCTGAGCAATGCTCGCATTGACCTGATCCATGTCGATGTCGAAATCGGCGTTGTAGCTAAGAGACGGAGCGTTGAAACCCGCCGTCAGCACGACTCTATCAGTGACAAGGGGCATTGCGAGCTGCACGCCCACGCCTGCGGTGCCGGCCTCGATGCCGAAAGAAATGTTGTTGAACGCCTGCTGGGAAAATGCAGGCACGCACAGAGCGGAAAGAGCGGCAATGGCAGTCAAAATCTTTTTCATACAGAACAATGGTTATATTATTTTAATCTTACTTTATACCTGAGACCGAAGTTGATCCACTTGCAGGCCTGAAGTTCGAACATCGCTTCAAAACGCTTCTCCCAGACGGAGGCCACGAAGCCGAGATTGAATGTGCGGGCATCGTATTCGGCGACAAGACGCACTTCGTCAAGTATCGCCCGTCCGCAGAGAAAAGACGGAGTGAAAGTCACTCCGGCGGCGGGACCGTTGAGGGGGTAGTCATCACGCCTGTTGTACTGATAGGCCAGATGAGTTCCTATCTCGCCCCAGGATGTCGGGAAATGCTTGGAGGCGGCGATGTATTGACGGTTGAAGTAGCCGTTGCCTTTGCCATCGACGGAGGCGTCCATATATCCGTTGTCGGATGAGGCCGTCGTAGGGTCGCTCACGCCGACCACCACGGAAGGCATCCATTTCCAATTGAACTCTCCTTCTTTCAGGAGCTGGAAACGTCCCAGGAAATGCCGGTCCTGATTGAACATTACCCTCGCCCTCCCGGTGGCCCCCGGAACTTTGGCCCCGTCGAAGATGGTGCACACGTACCCCACCTCCAGACGGCTCCAGAACGTGAGGCTGAAGCCATAGGTGAAAGTAGAGTAGCACCAGCCGGATGTCGGGAGGGAGTGAGAGTTGAGATAGTTGTCCGTTATCATGAACGTCCCCTCCTCCTGCATCTGTGCCGACGGCATCTGAAGCAGGCCCGTGGAGGCATCGGTGAACTGCGCTCCCGCCCTGAAAGGCAGGAGCAGCAGCGCGACTGAAAAGACGATAAGGAATCTCCTCATCTGCGGACGGCCGGAATCAATAATTCCGGGCGGCCAGACGGAAGTAGCTCTGCGGATGAGCGCAGACAGGGCAGACATCAGGAGCGGACGGGCCGACGACGATATGTCCGCAGTTGCCGCACTCCCAGATGGCGTCGCCTTCGCGGGTGAAGACGAGCTTGCCCTCGATATTGGCGAGCAGCTTCTTGTAGCGCTCCTCGTGGTGTTTTTCTATCTGAGCGACCATCTCGAAGAGGTCGGCGATCTCATCGAAACCCTCCTCCCTCGCAGTCTTGGCGAAAGAAGGGTACATCTCCGTCCACTCATAGTTCTCACCGTCGGCGGCATCCTTGAGATTCTCCTCCGTTCCCGGGACAGCCCCTCCGTGAAGCAGCTTGAACCAGATCTTCGCATGCTCCTTCTCATTGTCAGCAGTCGCCTCGAACAGCTCGCCTATCTGTACGAAGCCGTCTTTCTTTGCCTTTGAAGCATAGTAGGAATACTTGTTACGTGCCTGGCTCTCACCGGCATAGGCCGCCGCCAGATTGGCCTCGGTCTTCGTCCCTTTAAGAGATTTCATAATACTTGCGTTTCTATAGTTTCCGCGAAGGTAACACTTATTTTTATTTATTTTTTATATATTCGGCGAAAATCCGAAACATGGCCGACAACTATCTCGAGAAGAAATACGACGAATACCTTCACGGCAAAAAAATCATACGGCGGATGAATCCGTCGCTGGACAGCCTTCTGGACAGGCTCGCGGGTCCGCAGGAAAAATCCGACGCAACCTACCTTGTCAAGCAGGCCCAGCTGGATGCGGTACTCCGCTCTGTGGCAAGGCTCTACCCCGACGCCGGCATGTCCTCCGACGAGGCTGAAGGACGGATTCTGCTGCGCAGCCACGTTCCCGAAAACTTAGGCGCGCTGTCCCTTGCCGCAAGGCTGAAGGCGGCGGAACTCGGGCTGCACAGCAGCGAAGTCCTCCACAGCGGCGAAGGGCTCGTAGAAATCACTCTTTACAGATAAGGTCAGACCCGGCCGGGATATTCTTCCAGCGCCTTCTGAAGCACCACGAGAGCCTTGGCAAGATCCTCTTTGCAGAGCACGTAGGCTATCCTGACCTCCTGCCGGCCCTCGCCGGCTTCGGTGTAGAAACCGGAGGCCGGAGCCATCATCACCGTGGCCCCTTCATAGCGGAAATCGCTCAGACACCAGATGCAGAACTTCTCCGCATCGTCCACAGGCAGTTTGGCGAGAGTGTAGAACGCGCCCATGGGGATGGGGGAATACACTCCGGGAATCTTGTTGAGACCGTCTATCAGGAAGTTGCGGCGGTCAAGATATTCCTCATAGACCCCGCGCAGATATTCCTTTGACACGTCTATCGACGCAGCCGCGACCAGCTGTCCGATGAGCGGCGGGGAAAGACGCGCCTGACAGAACTTCATCACCGCCTCGTGAACTTTCTTGTTGTGGGTGCACAGACAGCCGATGCGCGTGCCGCACTCAGAGTAACGCTTTGACACTGAATCAAAAAGAACCACATTGTCGTCTATCCCGTCCAGATGGAACGCCGAGATGTAAGGCATCCCGGTGTAGATGAACTCGCGATACACCTCGTCGCTGAAAAGGAAGAGATTGTGCTTCTTCACGATATCCCGCAGCTGAAGCATCTCCTTGCGCGTGTAGAGGTATCCCGTAGGGTTGTTGGGATTGCAGATCAGGATGGCCTTGGTCCTGTCCGTTATCTGCTCTTCGAAAGCCTCGACCGACGGCAGACGGAATCCGTCCTCGATGCGGGTCTTGACGCTCTTGATGACGGCCCCGACGGATATGGCGAAGGCCATATAGTTGGCGTAGAAAGGGTCGGTGACGATAATCTCGTCCCCCGGATCGAGACAGGCCAGAAAGGCGAACAGCACGGCTTCGGAGCCGCCTGCTGTGATGATTATCTCCTCCGGAGAGAGGTATATGCCATAGCCGGCATAATATTTCACCATCTGCGTGCGCAGCTCAAGCAGGCCGTCGGAGGGGCTGTATTCGAGAATCTCCCTGTCTATGGCGTGCAGGGCGTCGAGGGCGCACTGCGGAGTCTTGATATCAGGCTGGCCTATGTTGAGATGATAGACATGCACGCCGTTGCGCTTCGCCTCATCGGCGTAGGGGGCGAGCTTGCGGATTGGAGAAAACGGCATGTTGTCCGCCCTCCGGGATATTTCCATTGACATATTTTTTATCAGTTTCAGTGAAGTACAGCCTCAAAGATAGAAAATTATTGTCACAAATAATCACTATCTTGCGGAGCGGTACGACCGTTTGCACATAAAAACATAAGATATGGAACATATCCGGACAATTCTCATTTCCCTTACGCTCACGGGATTAGCCTGTCTCCCCTCCTCCGCGCGGGAGATTGACGTCGACCTGTCAAAACCGGGAGCGGCAATCCAGCCTACAATGTACGGCATCTTCTTCGAGGACATCAACTTCGCGGCCGACGGAGGGCTGTATGCGGAACTGGTCAAGAACCGCTCGTTCGAGTTCCCCGATGCGCTCCAGGGTTGGAAGACGTTCGGGAACGTCACCGTCATGGACGACGGGCCGTTCGAGCGCAACCCTCACTATGTCAGGCTCTCCGACCCCGGACACGCCCACAAGCACAGCGGCCTTGACAACGAGGGCTTCTTCGGGATAGGTCTGAAAGAAGGAGAAGACTACCGCTTCAGCCTGTGGGCCAGAGCCCCTTTCGGGGGAGAAGGCAGGCTCCGCGTGGAGTTCGTCAACCCCGCCTCGGATGAGGAAAGGCAGTACTTCTGTCAGGCGCATCTCAGCGTGGACTCCGCTGACTGGAAGAAATATGAAGTGGTGATGAAATCCGACAGGACGGATCCGAAAGCCGTACTGCGCATCTTCGACGAAAGCCCCGAAGTGACACTTGACCTTGAGCACATATCCCTGTTCCCCGTTGACACCTGGATGGGGCACGAGAACGGCCTGCGCAAGGATCTCGCACAGGCTCTCGCCGACCTGCATCCGGGAGTTTTCCGCTTTCCGGGAGGCTGCATAGTGGAGGGGACGGACCTTGAGACGCGCTACAACTGGAAGAATTCCGTGGGACCTGTGGAGAACCGCCCGCTCAACGAGAACCGCTGGGAATACACCTTCCCGCACCGCTTCTTCCCGGACTACTACCAGAGCTACGGTCTGGGATTCTACGAATTCTTCCTGCTCAGCGAAGAAATCGGGAGCGAACCCCTCCCGATTCTGAGCTGCGGACTCGCCTGCCAATACCAGAACGATGACGAAAGCGCCCATGTTCCCGTGGCGGAGCTTCAGCCTTACATCGATGACGCGCTGGATCTGATAGAATTCGCCAACGGCAGCACCGACACTGAATGGGGAGCCCTGCGCGCCCGAATGGGACATCCGGAGCCGTTCAAGCTCAAGTACATAGGCATAGGCAACGAGCAGTGGGGCGAGGAATATCCCGCAAGACTCGAACCGTTCATCAAGGCAATCAGGGCGAAGTACCCGGAGATAAAGATAGTCGGCTCATCGGGCCCGGCCTCCGAAGGCGACAAGTTCGACTACCTCTGGCCCCAGATGCGCCGGCTCAAGGCGGACCTCGTGGACGAGCATTTCTACCGCCCTTACGAGTGGTTCCTCAGCCAGGGGGCGCGCTACGACAACTACGACCGCAAGGGGCCGAAAGTGTTTGCGGGAGAATACGCCTGCCACGCCAAAGGCCGGAAATACAATCACTTCTACGCTTCTCTGCTCGAAGCGGCGTTCATGACGGGGCTCGAAAGAAATGCCGACGTAGTGCACATGGCGACCTACGCCCCGCTCTTCGCGCACGTCGAGGGATGGCAGTGGAGACCGGACCTCATTTGGTACGACAACCTGCGCTCCTTTCGCACCGCAAGCTGGCACGTGCAGCAGATGTACTCTGAATACAAGGGAGAAAGGGTGCTCAAGACCACTTCCGGCGGAGTTCCGCTCTGCGGCTCCGAAGGGCAGGACGGGCTGTTCGCCAGCGCCGTACTGGACAGGGACAGGATATATCTGAAGATAGTCAACACCTCCGCCGACGAGCAGGAAGTGCAGCTCAACTTCAAGGGACTGAAGAAGAGACAGAAGATAGAGTCGGAGAAGAGAGTGAACCTCCACTCCTACGACCTCTATGAGGACAACAGCCTCGACAATCCCGACGCGTTCGAACCCTACAGCGGGGATTTCGATTTCAGCGAGGGCAGAGTGAGCGCCGAACCTTACAGCTTCTCAATCTACTGCTTCAAGATATCCTCTCAAGTGAAGGATTGAAGCCCCTGTAGCCCCTGTCTTCAACGGAGCGGGCGATGTCAGCGATAAGCGCCCAATAGGCTTCCTTGTCAAAGGCCTCGCCTCCGCACCAGAGCACCTCGAAAGCCATGCCGCAATACTTGAAGAGCCAGCCGCTCTCACGAAAACCGTTGCGCAGATAAAAGCCCTTGCGGCGAAATCTCTGCGCAGCGTTTTCCGCTTTGGGGTCAAGAGGTTCTATATCAAGTACGACCTGCTTCTGCGGATAGGTCTCACGGATGAGCCGCAGGGCCTGCGTGCCGCAGCCTGACGCCCGGCAGGAGCTGTCCACGGCGAGGAAGAAGACATACACGGTCCGGGGCCCCCTATAGACGGAAGTGAATCCGCGATATTCTTCACCCTCGCATATTGCCCAAAGGTCAAGTTCTCCGCTGTCGCACATATCGGCCTGCACCGACATCGGAAGCCGTTCCTCTTCCGGGAAGGCCTCAAGATTGGTGCGCTCCATCAGTTCAAGATACGGACTGCCCGTATTGATTTTAACAAGTTTCATTTCTCTTCTATGATATGTTTTGCCGCGCCGGTTCCGGCCAGCGCTCCGGTGGAGAAGGCTGTCTGGAGATTGTATCCCCCGGTATCGGAATCGACATCCAGCACCTCCCCGCAGAAATACAGCCCCGGGACGAGCCTGGATTCCATGGTCTTGGCAATCACAGCATCGGCGCTCACCCCTCCAGCCGTCACGACGGCGCGCTCATAACCCACGAAGCCGGCGATATCGAAGCTCCAGGCTTTCAAGGCCTTGGCTATGCTGACCAGATTGATCCAGACCTTCGTGTCCGTGCGGGAGCGCCGCTCAAGGGTCATGATTTCCGGGTGCATCTCCACGAAAGCCGGGATAAGACCCCACGGCATCAGCTTGCCGAGCAGGATACGGCATTTCTCTTTCTCTCGCAGACGCGCCGAGCGCGGGTCCCTGTCCACCTCCTGCCATAGCTCCTTCACCCTCGCGCTGAGTTCGGTGAGACTCACCCCGGGCTTCAGGTCGAGGACAAGAACCGCCCGTGAGCCGTTCAGCATCGATTTCACCGCCTTGCGGCTGAGCTGGAAGCCGACGGGCCCTTCAATGCCGCCGTCGGTGAAGTCGATATCCCCGAATTCGGAGCCGGCCTCAGTATCTCCTATCAAGAGGCTCACGCCGACGTTCTTTAGCTGAACTCCGCAGAGTTTCTCTCCGAGAGATGACAGGGGCACTCTTCTGTCAATATGCAAATCCTTGCTGTCCTGCAACTTATATCCTTTTGGAACGAGGGCCGTCAGGGAAGGGAACGTCGGTTCCAGCTTGTGTCCGAGTTCTTCCGCCCAGCGGTAGCCGTCTCCGGTGGAGCCGGTGGCGGGATAGCTGAGCCCGCCGGTTGCGATGACAAGACTTGTGCAGCTCCATGCCGCTGCGTCCGCGCACTCCACCACAAACCCTGGTTTCACCGAAGTCACCTCCGTCTCGCAGACTATCTTGACCCCGACACCATGACAGGCGTTGACGAGGGTGTCCACCACATCGGAAGCCCTGTACGAAGCAGGGAAAGCCCTGTCCCCCCTCTCCACGACCGAACGCATCCCGAAGCTCTCCAGAAGATTCAGAAGGGCCTCCGGCGGCAGGGTGTGGAATGCGGATTTGACGAGATTGGGCTTGGAACGGATGTGGGAGGAGAACTCGTTCCAGGGCTTGACGTTTGTAAGGTTGCAGCGCCCCTTGCCCGTAATCATTATCTTGCGGGCCGGGCGGGGCATCTTCTCCAGCAGCGTCACCTGCGCATCGGAACCGGCATCCACGAGCGTCCTTGCGGCGAAATATGCCGCCATAAGTCCGGAAGCTCCGCCTCCTATGACCACTATATCACTTTTCATTCAGCCAGACTTCCATTTTGCCCGCACCGCGATGGTTCCAGGCATAGTAAGGGATAAGGGTCAGCTCGCCGTCGCGGATGATGTCTATTCCGCAGAGCATATCAGGCCGGCTCTCCACCGTGAGGGCATCTGTTGCGCTCACCTCCGCCTTAAGCACATCCGCTTCATTGTCGGGCCACTCCGCGCAATACACGAGAGGACCCCTCTCTACGGCGAGACGGCCTCTGTCGGCCTCCACGGCCTCGTTCGCCCTGACGAAACGCGGCTCCATCCCAAGATGCAGCTCGACCTTGTCACCCTTCTTCCACTTGCGCTGAATGCAGAAATATCCGTCCTCAAGCTCACCGCTCACCTCCTGTCCGTTGACGCTCACGCTCCAGCGCGAAGGCTTTTCGTCCGCAAAGCTGTAGAGATCTCCGGGCACAACCTCCCCGCGCGCCCAGAGGGGGATGCGCAGCCTGAGGGTGAATTTGCCCGCATCGCTTCGCAGCACGTTCAGAGCAACGTCTCCGGACCAGGGATAATCCGTCTCCTGCGAAAGCTCCACCGTCCGGCCTCCGATATCGTGCGTCATGACGTTTGACATGTAGAGGTTGACATAGAGATTGCGGCCTTCCGAAGCATAGACATAGCCCGGTACGGAAGGGATGAAGCGGCAGATGTTGGACGGGCAGCAGGCGCAGCCGAACCACGGCTGTCTCTGATGGGAGCCGTCGGACTCCAGCGGATTGGGATAGAAGAACGCCCCTCCGTCAAGAGAGACCCCGGACAGTACCCCGTTGTAGAGCGTCCTCTCGAGCACATCGTAATATTCCGCGTCCCCGTGCAGGAGAAACATCCTGTGCGCAGTATAGACATTGCCTATGGCGGCGCAGGTCTCGCAGTAGGACGTAAGGTTGGGGAGTTCATAGTTGTCGCCGAAAGCTTCGCCCCGATATCTGGCGCCGACGCCCCCGGTGATGTAGAGTTTCCTGGAGACTATGTTGTCCCAGATTCTGTCGATCGCCTCAATATATCCGCTGTCCCCCGTGAGGGCCGCCACGTCGGCGATTCCGGAATACATATACTCCGCCCTCACCGCATGCCCCACGGCCTCATCCTGCTCCAGAACCGGGAGATGCGACTGATTATATTCGCTGCGCACCGCCGTATATCCGCGCTTGTCGAGGAAATACTTGGCCTGGTCGAGGTATTTTCGGTCTCCCGTCACGAGGTAGAGCTTCGCGAGCGCCATCTCGGCAATCTGATGCCCCGGCACACGTGCGACCTGCCCCTCTCCGTCACCTATCTCCCGGCAGACGCAGTCGGCGTAGCGGATGGCGATGTCGAGGAAATTGCGTTTGCCTGTGGCCCTGTAATGTGCCACCGCACCCTCTATCATATGTCCGAGATTGTAAAATTCGTGGCTCAGATTCTCCACCTCCGACCATCTCTCCCCTCCGACCCACGGATGCGGATGCCACGGATTCATCTGACGCGCCGTATTGAGGTAGCCGTCCGGCTCCTGCGCGGCGGCGACAAGTACGAGCACGCTGTCTATATACGCCTCCAGCTTCTCGTCAGGATAGGTCTGGAGTATGTAGCTCGCCCCCTCGATGGTCTTGTAGACATCGGTATCGTCGAACGAAAACCCTTCTACCTTATAGGTGGAGTCGGGATGCACGGCGCGGACGAAGTTGTCGTAGCGTCCGGTCTGTTCGCATTTGCTGAAAGCGAGAGGAATCGTGACCTCGCGGCTCGAGCGGAGCCTCTGACCCCAGAACGCGTCATCGACTTTGACATCGGTAAACGGGACAGGCTCAATCGGATAGCCGGATTCGGCACGGGGATTCCCGCCGCAGGAGCACAGGGTTGCGGCGCAGAGAGCAAGGAATGGCAAAACAGTTTTCTTCATACAGGAAAGGACATAAAAAAGGGAAAGCTTAGCACATCGCACCGCTACGACCTCCTACCTTTGCTGCCTTCCGGCCCTGGAGGATTTGGAGGGAGCTGGTCGTGTACGACTTTCCCGATGCAAAGATAGACAATATTCCGTTCATCTGCAAACACGCGGCAAGACAGTTTGTTCTCCGACAGGCTCACATCGGCATTCATAGTCGGCCCGGAAGGTCTTCCACTCGAAGATTTCTTCGCCCTTGACCTGAATACGCTGTTCCGGAAGGCCTCTTGAAACACCCGGAACACCTTGAAGCCATCGTTTTCTCTCTGTCCGGAGTCTGCTGAAGAAGATGGCACGGGTGGAAGAAGACCGGGACTGCTTAAAAAAACTTTTTTGTACCTTTGCGTCCGCAAAGTCGAAAGCGGCCTCAGATCCATACGAAAAGCAGGTGACTGTAGATGTAGCAGCCTGGCAGAGCTGTAAACTCCATATGTCACAAACAAATTAAGTATGAATCAGTCACAGAAAAGGAAGCTCAGTTTCACCATCCTTTCAATCTCCCTTCTCACGGTAATGGCCGGTGCGGCCGTCGCCCCCGCATTGGGCATAGTCCAGGAGCACTTCGCCGACAAAAGCGCTATGCTCGTGCAGCTGATAGTCAGCATGCCGGCACTGACGATCGTTGTCACAAACTTTTTCTTCGCGCCGCTCTGCCGGCTGTTCAAGACACGCACTCTGGCGCTGACAGGACTCGCGATATATATAGTGGCCGGATCCGGTGTCTATTTCGTTGACGGCATCGGGACGGTGCTGGCGATGCGCGCGCTGCTGGGAGTGAGCGTGGGCATGGTAATGCCGCTCTCGACAGGGCTGCTCGCTTACTACTTCCCTCCGGAAGAACAGGCAAGGATGATGGGCCTCGCCGCATTTATGAGCCAGACCGGAGGGGTCATCGCCACGCTGCTGAGCGGTCTGCTCGCGAACATAAGCTGGAACTGCGCGTTCCTGGTGTATCTGCTCGGCATCTTTGCGATTGTGCTGGTCGCCCTGTTCCTGCCCAATGAAAGACTCGAGACCGGAGAGCGGACGCTTAAGAATTCGCCGGACTTCTACGAGAGCGAGACCGGAGTCACCAAGGCACGCAAGAAGCCGGGCAGACCCGCCGCTTCGCTTATGCGCTTCGCTCCGTCAGTCGTGGGGATGTACCTTCAGATGCTGCTGTTCTTTATTATCCCGACCAATTTCGCCATAAGCGCCGGTGCCAACGCCTCGCTGACGGTAAACGGCATCACGCTGATTATGGTGGGGCTTGATGTGGTCGCCGCCGTCATCGGCCTTGTGTTCGGAAGTATGATGGCCCATATGAGCCGGCATATGAAATACCTGGCTCCGCTGACATTCATCCTCGGCTACGGCTGCTATGCTCTCGGAGTGACCACTCCCCTGCTGATCGCCGGATCGGTGTTCGCGGGACTCGCGAACGGCATAGGAATGCCATACCTCAACACCATAGCCGCGATAAAGGGCGGCAAGGACGCGGCCACTACAGTGATGCCGCTGCTCTCTGCGGCGATGTATCTGGGGCAGTTCACCTCCCCACTTATCGTCTCTCCGCTCTCAAAGCTGATTGGAGGCCTGACCGCTCCCTATGCCATCGGCGTGGGCTTCGCCATCATCTATCTCGTCCAGGCCTTCTGCACAAGAAAATATCAGGCTCTCGCTCCCGTGAAGGAAGCGGCCGGAGGCTCGGCCGACTGATATCATATACTGTTGAATATCAGCGGGAGGATGTCGTCCACGCGGTCGAATTTCCAAATCTTCCCGTCGGCGACCATAATCACGGACATGGGCTTGCCGGATTTGGCCTGGTACTGGGCCATCACCTGACGGCACGCGCCGCAGGGCGTGGCGGGGTTCTCCCCGAGCCTGCCGTGGACTCCGCCGGCCAGAGCGATGCTGAGCATATCTTTGTCGGGATAGCGGGCGCTTGCGGCGAACATGGCGGTGCGCTCGGCGCAGAGCCCGGAGGGAAAGGCGGCGTTCTCCTGATTGGCCCCCCGGACTATCTGTCCGTTGGACATACGCACCGCCGCACCCACATGGAAATGGGAATACGGGGCATAGGCTCCGCCCATGGCCGCAATCGCCTCGCAGGCGAGTTCACGGTCTTCCGCAGATAGTTCCCCGAGGGAGGAATATTCATAGTATCTGATGTCAAGTTGTCTGGTCAACATAAACTATGGTGCTTAAATCTCTCAAATATAGGCATTTTAAAATAAATGTCTTGATTGTGGCGGATTTATGCCCTATTTTTGCGGAAAATTGTTTCGTGGATGAAAATTTGCGTAGGACTCTCCGGAGGCGTGGATTCGAGCGTCGCAGCGCTGCTGCTCAAGCGGCAGGGCTGTGACGTATTCGCGATGTTCATGCAGAACTGGCACGACACGGAAGGCACGCTGCACGGGGACTGTGAATGGGAGGAGGACAGGTTCGTGGCCGAGATGGTGGCGCGCAAGATCGGAATACCGTTCTATTTCGTGGACCTTAGCGCGGAGTACCGCAAGCGGGTGGTGGACTATATGTTCGATGAATACGCCTCGGGACGCACCCCCAACCCGGACGTGCTCTGCAACCGCGAGATAAAGTTCGACGCCTTCCTCAGGGCCGCGGAAAAGCTCGGGGCCGATGCGGTGGCGACGGGCCATTACTGCCGCAAGGAAACCCTCCCCGACGGCACCTGCCGCATCCTCGAAGGCAGCGACCCCAACAAGGACCAGAGCTATTTCCTCTGCCAGCTCAACCAGACACAGCTCTCCAAAGCCCTCTTCCCGATAGGCGACATCTGCAAGCCCGAAGTGCGCAGGCTCGCCCGTGAAGCCGACCTGCCCTCGGCCGACAAGAAGGACTCGCAGGGCATCTGCTTCGTCGGGAAGGTGGACCTGCCCGTGTTCCTCCAGCAGAAGCTCGCCTCCAAAGAGGGGGACGTGGTCGAGGTGTTCGATGCCTACTATGCTGATTCAGAAAAATATGCGCACGACTGCGAGCTGCTCGCAAAGGAAAGAGAGCTGAGCGATGGGGAGCTCTTTGAACTCTCGACCCCCATCGACTACGCCGACATCAGTTTCGAGACCGAGACCTACCGCTCGGGCAAGCATCACATAAAGAAAACCCGCTACAAGCCCAACCCCTACGGAGCCGTCATCGGCAGACACGAGGGGGCGCAGTTCTACACCATCGGACAGCGCCGCGGGCTCTCCATCGGAGGCCACACGAAGCCCCTCTTCGTGATTGCCACGGACATCGCGAGGAACATAATCTACGTCGGCGAGGGAGAGGGCCACAAGGGGCTGATGCGCAGCTGCCTGAGGATCGAGACCCGGAACATCCACTGGATCCGCCCGTCCGAGACGATGCACCCGGGAGAGGAGCGCCGCTACAGAGTGCGGATACGCTACCGCCAGCCGCTTCAGGACGCAACCCTGATGATGCGTGAGAGCGGACTTTTCATCCTCTTCGACTCTCCCCAGCGCAGCATCACTCCGGGGCAGTTCGCCGTATGGTACGCCGCCGACGGGGAGATGCTCGGAAGCGGGGTCATCTGAGAAGCGAGGCTTTGAGGGCGACGGCGGAGTTGATGCCGTCCATTGCGCTGGAAACTATCCCGCCGGCATATCCGGCCCCTTCCCCGCAGGGGTAAAGCCCCGACATCGAGACATATTCGAGAGTGTCCGGGTCCCGGGGAATCCTTACGGGAGACGAGGTGCGGGACTCCACACCCAACAGCAGAGCCGCATTGGTGTAGTAGTTGCGCATCTTCACCCTCGGAAAAACTTTTCTGAGCCGCTCGGAGACAATCGGCGGCAGCAGAGAGTGCAGCGGGGCGCTCACGACCCCGGGATGATAGCTCGTCTCGGGCATGGTCTTGGAAACTTTCCCCTGGCAGAAATCCTCCATCCTCTGCGCCGGTGCGGCCATCGGGTTGCCCCCGCCGTTGCGGGAAGCGTATTCGTACATGTTCTTCTCGACCTCGTGCTGGAAATCCATCAGCTTGAACGGGCCGTCCCCCGGCACGTCGTCGGGTTCAATCTGCACCACCACCCCGGCGTTGGCGAACTTCCCGTTGCGGGCGGAGTTGGACATGCCGTTGAGCACGACGGTTCCCGCCTCCGTGGACGAAGGCACCAATATGCCCCCGGGGCACATGCAGAAAGAGAACACCCCCCTTCCGTCAACCTGCTCCACGAACGAATATTCCGCAGCCGGCACCCCGGGTCTCCACTGAGCGTGATACTGGCACCAGTTGATTTTCTCCTGCGGATGCTCGACCCTCACGCCGAGCGCGAACCCCTTGGCTTCAAGCCGTCCTCCCCCCTGCGAGAGCATTTCATAGACATCCCGGGCCGAATGCCCCGTGGCAAGAATGACCCTCGCTGACAGATACTTTCCCCCTCCCGCTACAGAGGTCTCGAGCAAACCGTCCTCGCGGCGGGTGATGCCGTCCACACGGGAGTCGAAATGGTACTCCCCGCCCTTCTCAATGATGAACTTACGGATGTTCTCGACGATGAGAGGCAGTTTGTCGGAGCCGATGTGAGGATGGGCGTCGATGAGAATGTCCGGGTTCGCCCCGAATTTCACCAGCAGATGAAGCACCTCCCGGATGTCTCCCCGTTTCGAGGAACGGGTGTAGAGTTTGCCGTCGGAGAAGGCCCCGGCTCCGCCCTCTCCGTAGCAATAGTTGGAGTCCGGATTGACCTCGCCCTCACGGGAGAGGCGGGCCATGTCCAGCTTCCGCGCATGAACGTCCTTGCCGCGTTCCAGCAGTACCGGCCTCAGTCCGAGGGAGATGAGTTTCAACGCGGAGAACATGCCGGCGGGCCCTGAACCCACCACGGTGACCGCCTCCGCTCCATGCACGTCTGGAAACTCCGGCAGGGCATACGGAACATGATTGTCTTCAGGAGCATACGCCTCGTAGCGGTAGCGCCAGACAGGTTCCTTTCTCGCATCGATGGAACGCTTCTTGAGCTCCCATTTCAAGCCTCCCGCGCGGGCTTCGATTTCTTTGAGACGCGGCTGTCGCGTCAGCGGACATACGATTTCAAACTCTTTCATTGCTCAGAAGCTGTTTTGAAATGGTTCTCAAATCCCGAGGCGCGTGACACCGGTGCGACATCCAGAGGGGTGCGCTCTCCGGCAAGATAATGATAATATCCCGCGACGGCTATCATCGCGGCATTGTCGGTGGTGAAGCGGAACTCCGGAAGATAGGTGTTCCAGCCGCGCCGCCGCCCCTCCTCTTCTATGCGGGAGCGCAGGGCGCTGTTGGCGGACACTCCCCCGCCTATCGTAATCTCGCGTATGCCGGTCTGCGCGGCGGCCTTCACGAGCTTGTCCATCAGTATGTCTATCAATGCCTTCTGGAAGGAGGCGCAGATATCCTCCTTGTTCTTCTCCATAAACTCCGGGTCTCGCGCCATCTCGTCCCGCACAAAATACAGAAGCGAAGTCTTGATGCCGCTGAAACTGTAGTCCAGACCGGGGATATGAGGCTTGGCGAACTTGAAACGCTCCGGATCGCCCTGCTTGGAGAGCCTGTCTATCACCGGACCGCCCGGATAGCCGAGCCCCATCATCTTGGAGCACTTGTCGAACGCCTCCCCCACGGCATCGTCTATGGTCTGGCCGAGAATCTCGAAATGCAGGGGGTCATCCACCCTGACTATCTGAGAGTTGCCGCCGCTGACAAGAAGACACAGATAAGGGAACGACGGCTCCCTGAGAGGCTTTTCGGGAACCTTGATGAAATTCGCAAGTATATGGCCCTGAAGGTGATTGACCATCACCAGAGGGATGTCGAGCGATAGAGACATCGCCTTGGCGAAAGAAGTGCCCACAAGCAGGGAGCCGAGCAGGCCCGGCCCCCGGGTGAAAGCGATCGCCGTGAGGTCCGAAGCCTTGGCTCCGGCACGCGAGAGAGCCTCGCTGACCACGGGGACGATGTTGAGTTCGTGGGCTCTGGAAGCAAGTTCCGGCACCACGCCGCCGAATGCGCGATGCACGTCCTGGCTTGCAATGACGTTGGAGAGCATGTAGCCGTCCCTGAGAACGGCGGCAGACGTGTCGTCGCAGGAGGACTCGATTCCGAGGATGATGTCTGACATGATTTGATTCCTATGATTAAAAGTCCGCAAATGTACACAAAAACAATTACATTTGTAGGAATGTATAGGAAGGGCTCATATATAGCGGCGAGAATCATCGGCCTGGCACTGGTGCTGGTGATGGGGGCGCTGTTCGCGATACAGACCCCGGCCGTCCAGACACGCCTGTCCAGATACGCAATCAACTCTCTTACCGCCACCGCCGACGGAGTGGTCAGCTACGACAATCTCAAGATTCTCCCGTCCGGAGCCCTGGTGATCAAGAACGTCCTGATACTCGACAAGAATCCATATACGGAAGATGTCAACTGCCGCGGCTGGGAGCGGACCGACACGATTCTCTCCGCCCGGACCGTCACGGCGACGTTTTCGCTTCCGAGCCTGTTCAAAAGCGGCGGGATACGCATCGGGAGAGTGAGCGTCGACGACGGGGAGTTCCACCTCACCCTGGAGCCGAACAGAATCCCGGGAGGGAAGCGGAACATCACCAACATCCAGCGGGCGTTCGGGCTCACGGGCGGCAAGAAGGAGAAGAAACAGCTGAGAGGAGAACTCTTCTCCGCCAAGAGGGTGAGTGTCAGCAATTTCCGTTTCAGACTCAACAGCTTCAAACCGCAGAAGAGAGAATACAGGGACGGGGCCATCAATTTCGACGACCTCGACGTGCGCATCGCCAATCTCAGCGGGCGCGGGGTCAAGATGGTGGACGGAAGGGTGACCGGCACCCTTGAAAGACTCCGCCTCAGCGAGAAATCCGGCTACAGGATACTCAATCTTTCGGCCGACTGCTCCGTAGGCCCCGGGAAGACCCTGATAGAAAACATCCGTCTGCGCGATCCGTGGTCCGAGATAAATCTCAAATATTATTCGATGAATTACGAGAATGCCCGCTCATTCTCGAAATACGCCAGGGAGGTGAGGATGGAAGGAGAGCTTTCCCGCTCGCATCTCACCCTCCACGGCCTGTCGTACTTCGCCAATTCCGCTTTCCGCAACTACCCGACGCAGCTCTATCTGCGCGGCGGCAAGCTCAAAGGCTATGTGAACGACCTGAAAGTCGAGGGAGTCAGTCTCTCCGAAGCCGAAAGCGGGATAAGCCTGGACAATCTCAGCTGTTCGCTTACGGGGCTGCCGGACATAAAGGGGATGATGACTTCCGCGAACGTCAAAGGCCTTCATTTCACCACCGACGGCATCAGGAAAATCTCCGCAGGAATCATCCCGCACGGGGTCAGGATACCGGAAAAAATCGGCAGAGGGCAGCATTTCACTCTTGATCTGGAAGCCGGCGGGCCGGTCAACAGGCTGAAAGGAACCGTCCGCCTGCGCTCCGAAGCCGGGAGGATGAAGCTCGAAGCCGATGCCAGGAACCTGCTGGACCCCGGAAGAGCCTCGGAACTCAAGCTCAGACTCGGCACCGCAGCCCTTGACATAGGGGCGGTCGGCGGAGTGAAGGCTCTGGGCAGGTGCGACGCCTATACGGAGGCCCGCATCACTCTGAGCGGAGGGGTTCCCGCGATAAGTCTGGATTCTCTCAAAATCAACAGGCTCAACGCCTACGGCTACGACTACAGGGACATAAGCGCAAAGGCTTCGCTGACCGGCCGGACGGCCGGGCTGCTGCTGGAAAGCAGTGACCCCAACATGACGATGACGCTCACGGCCGATGCCGCTCTTGGCCGTGACGACGGCGAAGAATCCTCCCTCAGGCTGAGCGCCGACATCGAGCGGATTGACCTCCACGCGGTCGGAGTCGACCGCAGAGAAAGCACGTCACGCACCGCGATGAACATCCGCAGCTCCATCAGGAAGAGGGGGAGGGCGCTCAACGGAGACCTGCGGCTCGGGGACATCCGGCTGTGGAACTCCGGCGGCCAGATTGACATAGGCGATATAGACGTCAAAGTCTATAACCTCGCCGATGAGCAATGCCTCAAACTGGATTCAAAGTTCGCCGACCTGTTCATTTCCGGGAGCGGGGGCATCTCGGAATTCATCGAAGACCTGCAGGACATCACGACGAGGCGGGAGCTGCCCGCGCTCTACCCCGACGGCGGAAAGAAGCTCCTGCACGGCAAATATGACCTGGACCTGCTGATGCATGATTCGCGCGGAATCCTGTCATTCGCATTCCCGGGACTCTACATAGCCGACAGCACCAGGGCGACGATGAACATATCGCGCAGCGGGGAGCTGAGCGGCAACGCGACCTCTTCGCGCCTCGCGTTCGGGACGACTTTCATCAAGGATGCCGACCTCCAGTTCGACAATCTCGGGGAGAGCCTGAGCATCAGCCTCATAGGGCAGAACTTCAAGAGCGGCAAGTTCGACCTTGTCCGGCCTGACGTCAGCATCCTCGCGAGAGACAACCGCCTGTCGGCAAGCCTGCACTTCGACAGCTTCTCCCGCTTCGGAGGTTCCGGAGAGCTTCACGCCGAAGGAGAATTCTCCCGCGATTCATCCGACGTCCTCGTCATCAAGGCACGTCCGCTGGACTCTTACGTATCGGCGGGGAACGGGGTCTGGGACATAGGAGAATCGGACATTACGATCCGGGACGGAGACATCCGCGTACACGGATTCCGCATAAGCAACGGAGAGCAGCTCATCAGCATCGACGGGGGCCTCTCACAGAGGGGCGCGGACACGCTGTCGCTCAGACTGAGAGGCATCGACCTCGCGCAGGCGGACGATTTCCTGCCCCGCAGCTACGGCATCAGGGGCGTGGCCAACGGCAGTGCGACGCTCTCTTCAAGGGCCGGCAAGATCCGTGGAATGCTGATGGATTTCAGGCTCGACTCTCTCAAGATCGGGAAAGCCGATGCCGGCAACCTCCAGATTGCAAGCATACTCGAAGATGACGGAGATGATGTCAACATCTATGTGCGCAACGAACTCGACGGGCGCAACTCCCTGTATGCCACCGGCATGTTCTTCCCGGACGACGGCAGGATGCAGCTCGATGCCGTCCTCGACAGGCTGCCGCTGGAGATAGCGGGACCGTTCCTCACCGAAATTTTCAGCGAACTTGACGGAAGCGTCAGCGGCGGACTCAGGCTCGACGGCATGATAGGAGACATGTCCGTCTCAAGCAGGGGGCTCTCGCTCAATGACGCCATGCTGAGGCCATCGTACACAAGCGTCGCCTATACAGTGAGCGGGCCTCTGGAAGTAAACGACAATGGACTCAATTTCAACTCTCTGCAGCTCAAGGACGATGATGCCGGCAGCGGTCTGATGTCGGGAAACTTCGCCTATGACCGCTCCGGGACTTTCCGCCTCAAATCCGAAATCAGCTTCAACAATCTCAAATTCATGGACAGCCCCGAAAGGGAAAACGGGGCCTACGGGCTCATACGGGCGAGCGGGAACGCCTCGATAGAAGGCCCTCTCTCCGCCCTGACGATCAACGCCAGCGCGAGCACGGTCGGAGACGGCAACATCCATGTGCCGATGTCTGGCACGGCGGCCGGAAAGTCAAGCGACCTGCTCACGTTCACGCAGCCCTTCAAGGAGAAAGACCCTTATGAAGAAATGATTTCCACCTTCGAAGAGGAGAAGCGGCGGACATCCGACATCGACATACACGCCAACCTGACGGTGCACCCGGGGGTCAAGGCCTTCGTGGAGATAGAAAAAAACGCCGGCAATATCGCGAGCCTGAGCGGAGAAGGCGGCATCAACCTGCACCTCAGGCCGTCGAAAGCCGTATTCGACCTCAACGGGGACTTCAACCTTAGGGAGGGTGACTACCAGTTCGTGATCCCGGGCATCATGAGCAAGGATTTCAGCATAGCGGAAGGCAGTTCGATAAAATTCGGAGGGAACATAGCCGATACGGAGCTGAACGTCAACGTCATCTACAAGCAGCGCGTGTCCCTCTCGGCCCTCGTTTCCGAGGAGAGCAACTCCAGCGCGAAGAGGCTCGTGGAGTGCGGCATATCCGTGACGGACAGGCTCGGCAGTCCGAAAATAGGATTCAGCGTCAACGTGCCGGACCTTGACCCGACCACAAAATCCATGGTGGAGGCCGCTCTCAGCACGGAAGACAAGGTGCAGAAGCAGTTCATGGCCCTGCTTCTGATGGGTTCTTTCATGCCGGACGAAAGCTCGGGAGTCGTCAACGGCTCGGAGATTCTGGTGTCCAACATGACGGAGCTGATGTCCAACCAGCTCAACTCCATCCTGCAGAAGCTTGAGATTCCGGTCGATGTCGGCATCGGCTATCAGGGAACGTATCAGGGTTCGAACATGTTCGACGTCGCCATCTCGACCCAGCTTTTCAACGACCGCGTCATAGTCGGGGGGAGCGTGGCGAACAGAAAATACAACAACACCGCGAGCACCGGAGACATGGTCGGAGACCTTGACATCCAGATCAAGTTGGACGACGCGGGCAAATTCCGCCTCAACGTCTTCTCCCACTCGGCGGACGAATACACCAGTTATCTGGACCTCTCGCAACGCAACGGCGTGGGCGTGAGCTACCAGAAAGAATATGGCGGAATCAGCGATTTCCTGCGCAGCATCTTCGGCCCGAAGAGCGGCGGGGAAGACGGGGAGAAGGCCATGACAACAATCAAGATAGAAACTGATGAACAGAGGAAAACTGTATCTGATACCCTCTCCGTTGGGAAATAGCCCTGTAGGAGACGTGATTCCGCAGGGGACGCTGAGCATCGCCTGCTCGCTGACGAAGTTCGTGGTGGAGGAAGTGCGCACGGCAAGGAGAATCCTGTCCGCATACGGGCTCAAAGGCCATATCGACTCTCTGGAATTCCACCTTCTCAACGAGCACACGCGCGAGGAAGAAGTGGAAGCCCTGCTGCCGCTCTTCGACGGAGGAGATGTAGGCTATATGTCCGAAGCCGGACTCCCTGCGGTGGCCGACCCGGGAAGCGCCCTCGTCGCCCTCTGCCACAGGGAGGGAATCGAAGTCGTGCCGCTCGCAGGCCCCTCGTCCCTTCTGATGGCCCTCATGGCCTCGGGCCTCAACGGCCAGTCGTTCGCATTCTGCGGCTATGTGCCCGCCAAGACAGAAGAGAGGAAGAATGCCTTGAAAGCCCTTGAAAGACACTCCAGAGCCGAAAAGCAGAGCAAGATAATAATCGAGACCCCCTACCGCAACGATGCGCTTTTCTCCGACATGCTGCAGGTTTTCGCCCCGGCGACAAGAATCTGCGTCGCGGCGGACATCTCGCTCCCGTCAGAGTACATCCGCACGGACAGCGTGGACGGGTGGAAGAAAGCATCGGGCCCCGTCATCGGCAAGCGCCCCTGCGTGTTCATAGTCCTAGCCCGATAATGAAAAAGATAGCGTTTCTCACTCTCGGCTGCAAGCTCAACTACGCCGAGACTTCCACATACGAGCGCGGCTTCAGGGCCGCCGGACTCGAAGTCGTGCCATGGAGCGACAAGGCCGACATCTATCTGGTGAACACCTGTTCGGTGACGGCGGTCTCCGACGGCAAGTCCCGCAACCTCATCCGCAAGGTTCACAGAGTCAATCCCGAAGCCGCAGTGATTGTCACGGGATGCAGCGCCCAGCTGCGCCGGGAGGAAATCGAAGCCATAGAAGGGGTGACAAGGGTGTTCGGAGCCGCCGAAAAACAGTTCGTGGTGCAGGAGACGCTCTCCCTTGTGGGTCTGCAGCCGGACCGGGACAGCCTGCGGGGAAGCGGAATGTTCGGTGCGTTCAGCACAGGAGAGCGCACTCGCTCGTTTCTCAAGGTTCAGGACGGCTGCAACAATTTCTGCAATTACTGCACGGTACCCTACGCAAGGGGGGAAAGCCGCAACCTTCCCATCTCGGAATGTGTCTGCAACGCCCGCAAGATAGCCGCCGAAGGCATCAGGGAGATAGTTCTCACGGGTGTCAACACGGGAGACTTCGGAAGAAGCACGGGGGAAAGTTTCCTCGACCTGCTGAAGGCGCTCGAAAAGGTCGAGGGGATAGAGAGGTACCGTATCTCCAGCATCGAACCCAACCTTCTGGAAGACAGCATCATAGACTGGATGGCGGGCGGGACCAAGTTTCAGCCGCATTTCCATATCCCCCTTCAGGCAGGCTCGGACGAACTTCTCAAAAGCATGGGCAGGCACTACGACACGACCCTTTTCGAGAAGAAGATAGCCTATATCCGCAGCAGGCTGGAGGCCCCCGGCAAACCCCTGGTGTTCTTCGGGATAGACGTGATGGCCGGGCTGCCGGGAGAGACGGAGGAGCTTTTCCGCAGCGGGCTTGACTTCATACGCAGGATACGGCCGGCGTTCATACACGTCTTCCCGTACTCGCGCCGTCCCGGCACGCCTGCCGCCACGATGAGCGGGCAGGTATCCGATACGGACAAGAAAAAGCGCGTGGAGCAGCTGGAGAAATTGTGCTCCGAACTTCACTCGGACTTCATAGAGGCCAACAGGGGGATAAGGGAGAGGGTGCTCTTCGAATCCACCGACCGCGCGGGCCGCATGGAGGGATATACCGGCAACTATATAAGGATAGAGAGGAAGTACGACCCTTCGCTCGCCGGGAAACTTGTCGATGTGATCATCTAATCCCCTATGACCAGCCCGTCGTAGGCGGGGTGCACATGCTCGGGGAGTTCCTTGCTGAAGTCCTCGTATCCGGGCAGAAGATGCGAGAGGTGCGTGATGTACGATTCCTTCGCGCCGACCCTCCCGAAGAAATCCAGACACTGCTGAAGCGACGGGTGAGAACGGTGCTCCTCCCTCTTGACGCAGCCGAGGGTCACGTATTCCACCCCTTTGAGCTTTTCATATTCCTCCTCTTCGATGAACTTGATGTCGGTAAGATAGGCAATATTGCCGAACCTGTATCCCAGCACGGAAATCTCCTTCGTGCTCAGATGCCAGCCCTGTATCGGAATCACCTCCACCGGCTTGTTCGGGGCCGGATTCTTCTCCGGAGGCAGATGCCTGTAGCCGAAGCCCTTCTCCCAGACCAGAACCTCTTCGTCGGAATTGGAATGCAGCATCACCGGCCGGCTGGAATCTATGATATGCACCCTCCATTCCGGGGAACCCGGATAACGCGGCTCGGCGAAAGCGTAGGAATAGTCCTGCCTGAGGGAGTCCTCGACATATTTCTCACAATATATGTTGACCGGATGCCTCTCGATGAGGTTGAAAGCCCTGATGTCATCAAGTCCCCCGGTGTGGTCCTTGTGATTGTGTGTCAGAAGGATGGCATCGAGGTGGCGCACTCCCTGACGGAGCATCTGATAACGGAAATCGGGACCGGCGTCGACCAGTATGGTCAGCCCCCCGTATTCGACCAGCGCGGACGAACGCAGGCGTCTGTCACGCGGATCGCGGGAGCGGCATACGGGACAGTCGCATCCTATCATCGGCACCCCCTGGGACGTACCGGTGCCGAGAAATGTAAGTTTAGCTTTCATCGGAGCGCAAATATAAGAATTTTCCCTCGTCCAGCATCTCTCTGTACAGCTCCATCGCGTAGGGCGGAAGCGCATTGGAGGGGTCGTCGCACCACGCCTTGAATTCTTCCGTGCTGAGGCCCGGATGCGCAGAGACATAGGAAGTTATCATCCGTTCCGTACGCTCTCGCGCGGAGCGGGAACGGCACACGTCGCAGCTGCCGCAATCCTTGCTGTCCTCCTGACCGAAATACGCGATGAGATATTTCGAGCGGCAGGTTTCGCTCTGCGTCACATATTCCTCCATCGTATCCGCACGTTTGCGGGCGTTCTCCCTAAGGAAACGGTATCTGTCTTTGCGGAGGTCGAGATTGCCCGGCATGAGACGGCCGTGGTGCAGAAAAATCACAGTGGCCCTGTCACGCGGGACATAGCGGATGACGTGCTCGAGAGAGAGCTTGTACAGCAGCTGGCGCAGCATCGGGACGGAAACCCCGCAGGAATGCGCGAGCCTGTCCTCATCGACCGGCACCACATACGAAAAAATCCCGGGATACCCCCGCATCAGAGCGTCGAGCAGCCTCGGCATCATCGGGTCCGGAAGACTGATTTCATACAGGGCCTGACGATCCGCGACAATCTTGACCTGCGTGGAGATGTCGGCATCCTCGGTGTATGTCAGGTGGTCGCTCATCTCAAGATGCCGGATGGCATAGTGAACCTCCGCCTTGTTGAGAGCATAGTGCCGTGCGAACTCCTCCATGTTGAATTTCAGCCTTGCCCCGGCCCCTCCCTCATACGGTATCTGGTTGAAAATGTGTATTTTCTGATAAATGTCCTCAATATATTCGAGAGGAGGGAAGGAGATCTCGAGAATCTGAGCGAGCCTGCGGATATCGGTCTTGTTCCACAGGAGCACCGCCCATGAGCGCAATCCGTCCCGCCCTGCGCGTCCCGCTTCCTGAAAATACGCTTCCGGACTGTCCGGAGGCCCGAGATGCACGACGAAGCGCACGTCGCTCTTGTCGATTCCCATACCGAAGGCGTTGGTGCAGACCATCACCCTTATCTCCCCCCTCTTCCAGGCCTCCTGCCTCTCGTTGCGGGTGTCGGAATCCAGCCCCGCATGGTAGAACGACGCGCTGACGCCGCCCCCGGAGAGCACTGATGCCACCTCCTCGCATTTGCGGCGGTTGCGCATATACACTATCCCGGAGCCGGGGACTTTGCCGCAGATGTTCAGCAGCTGACCCGCCTTGTCCTCGCAACGGCGCACTATATACGAAAGGTTCGGCCTCTCGAAACCGCTGCGCAGCAGAAGAAAATCCTTCAGATTGCGCTCCTCCTCGCTCGGAGTCCCCGGACGGACCAGCCGCCGCATTATATCCTGCGCGACCTGGACGGTGGCGGTCGCGGTGAGCGCTATCAGAGGGGCCTTCACCAGCTTGCGCATCTCCCCTATCCGCAGATAGTCGGGACGGAAGTCATAGCCCCACTGGGAGATGCAGTGCGCCTCGTCAATCACTATGAAACTGACGTTCATCACCTCAAGGTAGGATTTGAACAGACCGGTCCCCAGCCTCTCCGGAGAGACATAGAGAAACTTGAAGTCCCCGTATGCGGCATTGTTGAGCGCCAGGTCCACCTCGCGGCGGCTCATCCCGGCATGCACGGTCACCGCCTTGATTCCGCGGGCGGCGAGATTCTGCACCTGATCCTTCATCAGCGCAATCAGCGGCGTGACCACTATCGCGAGTCCCTCGCGCATCAGAGCGGGCACCTGGAAACAGATGGACTTCCCTCCCCCGGTGGGCATTATCGCGAGCACGTCGCGCCCGTCCAGTGCGGCGGAAATGATTTCCTCCTGCATCGGACGGAAGCTCTCATAGCCCCAGTACTTCCGAAGAGTCTCTTGTGCGGTCATCGGACACAAAAATAATCAATCTCCGCCTGTTTTCTTGGGAAAGCAGCAAAAATCTCATAGCTTTGCATTCCGAAAAACCACATCAACTGCACTTCTTATGATCAAACGCCTATCCATTCTTCTGATTCTGCTGACAGCCTGCTCCACGCAGCGGGAAACTGCGGAAATACGACAGATGCGCTACTATCCCGACGGCAGGGACATCGTCTGCCTGAACGGAGAGGGCCGCTACACGCGGGCTCTTTACGGCACACACACGAGATTTCGTCTGGAAACCTCCGACAAGCCCATATTCGCCGTCTATGACAAGGCGGACAGCCGCAACATCCGCTTCTTTCTCCGGCACGGCGGGCGGGAACTCCAGCTCGACTCCGTCTCATGGTGCGAAGCGCGCTATCAGGGAGGCAGGCGCAGCTACCTGCTCCGGGACAAGTCATGGGGAAAGGCGCAGATGAGAATCACGGCGCTCGCATCATTCCACGAAGAGGGAGCCATCTGGAAGTTCTCCCTCGAGGGCTTCGGCATCGAGAGCAGCCTCATCGCCAGGGTCTGCGAAGCCGCAGGCAAGAAATTCCAGCGTGACGGCGACCTCGGGATGGACCCCAGGGCCCTCTTCGACCCTGCCGAGGGCGAAGCGGGACTCCGGACGCTCGAATGGGCCGCAGGAGAGGAATCCTACTTCATCTATCACCACAAAGACAGCCTGGAATCCGCCTCGGCACAGCAGGGGCGGGAAATCTTCGACAGGGAGGAAAACGCCCGCACGAAGCTGGTCAGCCAGGTGGAGATAAACACCCCCGACCCGTTCTTCAACACCATCGGAGCCAATCTCGTCGCGGCCGCTGACGGCACCTGGGACGGGGAGACCTTCCTTCACGGAGCAATAGGCTGGCGCACCCCGCTCGCGGGATGGAGGGGAGCCTACGCCGGAGACGTTCTCGGGTGGAACGACAGGGCCGTGTCGCACTTCAAGACCTACGCTCAGAGCATGGTCACCGACGTCCCTCCGATATACCCTCAGCCTCAGCAGGATACGGCCCAGAATCTCGCTCGTCCCACCAAGAAGTGGGGCACTCCGATGTACTCCGACGGTTACATCTGCCGGCTTCCGGGACGCACGGACGTGATGAACCACTACGACATGAACATCAACTACATAGATGAGCTGATGAAGCACTTCAGCTACGATGCCGACACCTCTCTGATGCGTCAGATGTGGCCGAAGCTGAAGCTGCACCACGAGTGGGAGAAGCGCAACTTCGACCCCGACGGCGACCACCTCTACGATGCCGTCTGCTGCATCTGGGCGAGCGACGCCCTCTACTACAGCGGAGGAGCCGTCACCCATTCTTCCGCATACAATTACTACTCCAACCTTATGACCGCGCGCATCGCCGAAATCCTCGGCGAAGACCCCGCCCCATACCGGGAGGAGGCGCAGGCGATACTCTCCGCCCTCAATTCCCGCCTATGGCTGGAAGACGAGGGACATTGGGCGGAATATCAAGACTATATGGGACTTGGGCGGCTCCACAAAAGCGCCGCGATATGGTCTATCTACGCCCCGATAGACTGCTGGGCCTGCACCCCGGAGCAGGCATACAGGGCGACGCTCTACGTGGACAGGGAGATTCCGCACATACCTGTCAGGTACAGCTACGACAAAAAGGCGCTCAAGGCCCTGGGGCTGAAGCTGCCCCGTCCGGAAAAGGATCTTTTCACCATCTCGACCTCCAACTGGCTGCCATACAACTGGAGCACCAACAACGTGGCCCACGACGAGGTCGCGAATATGGCGCTCGCCTATCTTGAAGCGGGACGGAGCGACTCCGGATTCAAGCTCCTCAAAGCCGACATCATCGATGAGATGTATCTCGGGGAGTGTCCGGGCAACTTCGGGCAGATCAGCTACTACGACAAGGCCAAAAGCGAAGCCTACCGCGACTTCGCGGACAATATCGGGATCACCTCCAGGGCCATAGTCAACGGGCTCTTCGGCATCCTTCCGGACGCGCTCAACGGGCAGTGCGTCATCCGTCAGGCCTTCCCGGACGAATGGAAGGAAGCCTCCATAAAGACCCCTTATCTGAGCTATTCCTTCAGGAGGGAGGGGAATCTGGACATCTACCAGGTAGAGCAGAACTTCACCCGGCCGCTGCAGATAGTGGTAAGGGCCAACGCCGGCGGCGGACAGTATCTGGAGGTCAATGGCAGTTCGGACAAGGTTCAGACCATCAAAGTCGACCGCAGGAAGCTCCCTGAAGTCAAGTTCAGCGACAACCGGGCCTCCAAACTGACGGACGTGAACTCCGAAGCATACCTTGACAAGATGGGCCTGGGCGACATCGATGCGAAGAAGGCCTCCACGGGAACCATGGTCGATATCAGCGCGCACTTCAACGCCGACGCCGACGACATCTTCCGCAACGAATATCTCTCGCCCCGCCCGCCGTTCGCCTCGCTCCAGCTTCCGAAGCAGGGCGTGGGAGAGTGGTGCATACCTTTCGAGACCTATGAAATAGAGGACAACGGCCTGCGCGGCACCATCACCGGCGGCGTCTATGACACCGGGCTCGGGCTCAAGTTCCTCTCGCCTGCTGAAGGGCACAACACCATCTACACCTCACTCTGGGACAATTACCCGGACTCCGCCACCGTGAGCCTTCCGGGCGGCAGAGCCTCTTACGCCTATCTTTTGCTCGTCGGAAGCACGCAGAACATGCAGAGCCGCATCGAGAACGGAGAAGTGAGGGTCCGGTACGCCGACGGCAGCGACAGCGTAATGTATCTTGTCAATCCGGTCAACTGGCGTCCGGTGGAAGAGGACTGCTACACCGATGAATACGCTTTCCGCAGCGCGGGTCTGAATCCGTACAGGGTTTCATTCCTCACCGGAGCGGTGCACCGGAAGATGCCGCTTGAACTTCTGGGAGAAGGCGGGGCCAGCGCGGACTACCGTCCGGAGGAGAAACTGCGGGCGAAGGCCAAGGCCGACTACAACCTCGTCACCGACAGGACCATCACCGGCGGCGGCGCGCTCATCCTCAAGATGCCGCTCGACTCCGGGAAAGAGCCGGAGAGCCTGACCCTGCGCACATTGTCGAACGATGTCGTGATCGGACTGATGGGAGTGACATTGGAAAAATAATTAAAAATCGCTATCTTTGCGGGCGTTTTTGGAACGCTTATTGAAGCGAACTGAAGGTTTTTGCAAACTTAAAAAATCAAAACATACCATGTCAAAAATTGATTTAAGCAAGTACGGAATCAAAGGAACCACGGAAATCCTTTATAATCCGACCTACGAAGTCCTCTACAACGAAGAGACCAAGCCGGGTCTCGAAGGCTACGAAAAGGGTCAGGTGACCGAGCTCGGCGCCATCAACGTGATGACCGGCATCTACACGGGCCGCTCCCCTAAGGACAAGTACATCGTCATGGACAAGAACTCCAAGGACACCGTATGGTGGAACACTCCGGAGTATCCCAACGACAACCACGAGCTCTCCGAGAAAGCATGGAAAGAGCTCAAGTCTCTCGCCGTCAAGGAGCTTTCAGGCAAGAGGCTTTTCGTGGTGGACGGTTTCTGCGGCACCCACAAGGACACCAGGATGAAGGTCCGCTTCGTGATGGAAGTCGCATGGCAGGCACACTTCGTCACCAATATGTTCATCCGCCCGCAGAATCAGGCGGAGTTCGATCAGGAGCCTGATTTCGTGGTTTACTGCGCATCCAAGGCCAAGGTCGAAAACTATCAGGAGCTCGGTCTCCGCTCCGACACCGCCGTCGCATTCAACGTGACGAGCAAGGAGCAGGTCATCCTCAACACCTGGTACGGCGGCGAGATGAAGAAGGGCATGTTCTCAATGATGAACTACTACCTCCCTCTCAAGGGCATCGCTTCAATGCACTGCTCAGCCAACACCGACCTCAACGGCGAGAACACAGCCATCTTCTTCGGTCTCTCCGGAACCGGCAAGACCACCCTTTCAACCGACCCTAAGCGTCTGCTCATCGGCGACGACGAGCACGGCTGGGACGATGAGGGAGTCTTCAACTTCGAGGGCGGCTGCTACGCCAAGGTGATCAAGCTTGACAAGGAGTCCGAACCGGACATCTACAACGCCATCCGCCGCGACGCCCTTCTTGAGAACGTCACCGTGGACACAGAAGGCAAGATCGACTTCAACGACAAGAGCGTGACCGAGAACACCCGCGTCTCTTACC